>DAOWAU010000040.1 GCA_030634425.1 Dehalococcoidia bacterium | reverse complement strand
TCATCGTGTTGCCTATCTCATCAAGGTTTGCGGGGTCAATCCGCGTCGAATTATAGCGGTTACCTTCACCAATAAGGCTGCCAGGGAGATGGAGGAGAGGCTTCGTCACCTTGTCGGTGGCCAGCTGAAGGATTTAACTCTGGGCACCTTTCACGCTATTTGCGCTCGCATCCTGCGTATGGATGGCAAGGGGATTGGCGTTGACCCCAAATTTGTCATCTATGATGAAGAAGACCAGATAAGCTTAATCAAGCGTGGCATTCAAGAAGTAGGCCTCGATCCCAAGCAATATGTCCCCCGGGCAATAGCCTCAGCCATCAGAGCAGCTAAGGCTCGGCTGATAGCCCCCAAAGACTATACTAAGCGTAGTCGTAGCTATTTTGAGGAGGTAGCGCAGCGGGTCTATGAGCGTTATCAGCAGCTCTTAACCGAGAGCAATGCTCTGGACTTTGATGACCTGCTAATGAAAGCGGCGCTGCTATTTAGAAACAACCCTGGGGTCTTATCTAGATATCAGAGAAGATATCAGCATATTCAGGTTGATGAGTTTCAGGATACTAACCTGGTTCAGTATGAGCTGGTAAAGCAACTGGGGGAAAAGCACCGCAATATATGTGTTGTCGGCGACCCCGACCAGTCAATCTACTCCTGGCGATTCGCTGACCTGCGCAATATCCTGAGCTTTGAGAAGGATTACCCTGAGGCTAAAGTGGTGTTGCTGGAGCAGAATTACCGCTCGACTAAAAAGATTTTGGAGGCGGCCTCCTGCCTCATCTCAGCCAATCAACAACGCAAACCGAAGGAGTTATGGACGGATAATGAAGAGGGTGAATTAACCACGGTGACTGAGACCTATACTGAGCATGAGGAGGCTCAATTTGTAGTTAATGAGGTTGAATGTCTGGTAAATCAGGGGAAGGCTAGCCTGGGCGACTGTGCTGTGATGTATCGGACCAATGCCCAGTCGAGGGTTCTTGAGGAAGCTTTTGTCCGCTATGGAACAGCCTACAAGCTGGTGGCTGGCACTCGTTTCTATGAGAGGCGGGAGGTCAAGGATATCATTGCCTACCTCAGGCTTATCCAGAATCCCCATGATACTGTCAGCCTGCTCCGAGTAATCAATGTCCCTCAGCGTGGTATCGGTCAGCGGAGTGTGAGCCAGCTATCCGACTGGGCAAAGTCTATGGACATATCTCCATATGAGGCGTTACGCTTTATAGGTAAGTCCAAAGGCGATAAAGAGCCTTCATTTAGCCCCCGCATCGCCAGAACACTGGGCGGTTTTCTCAACCTAATGGAGGAATTCATTGCCCGGAGCCGAAAGCTCAAGCTGGTTGAGCTATTCGATTTGGTGGTGGAACGCTCCGGTTATAAAGAATACATTTTGGGTAAACCTAATGGCGAGGAACGCTGGGAAAATATCCTCGAGCTTCGTACCCTAGCCCAGGAATATCGTGATATGAAGCCTCCTCAAGGCTTGTCTGCCTTCCTGGAGGGGGTGACCTTGGTCTCTGATGTGGATGGGCTTGATGAGAGCGTTGACGCGGTAACCCTGATTACCCTCCACCAGGCGAAGGGGCTGGAGTTTCCGGTGGTGTTTATCGTGGGTGTGGAAGACGGCATCCTGCCTCATTTTAGGTCGTTTGACGACCCTGCCCAGATGGAGGAGGAACGGCGGCTCTGTTATGTCGGAATAACCAGAGCCAAGCAGAGGGTGTACCTGATTCACGCCTTTCGCCGCAGTCTGATGGGGAGCACTGTGGTCAATAAACCATCGCGTTTCTTAAGCGATATACCCCACCCTTTGATTTCAGGTGCCGGTTTATGGCAGGGGGAGGAGGGTCGAATAGCCGAGGCGGTATATTCCTGGAATAAACCCTCAACTCCCAGACCAGCTTCCCCAGGATTGAAGGCTGGCAGTCATGTCCGCCATACCCAGTTTGGTAATGGGGTGGTGGTAAGCTGTCAGCCGGTGAAGGACGATGCTGAGGTAGTGGTTGCTTTCAATGAGGTAGGGATTAAGAAGCTCATGTTGAGCTTTGCCCATCTGGAGCATGTGGAGTAGCCCCATTGACATTCTACACGGAACCGTGTAGAATTAGCTAAAATGCCGATTAATGTTTTAGACCAAAAGATAGCTATATCCATTGCTTGCCACAGTGCGGTGAAGGCGGGGCAGGTATTAACCGATGACGAGATGCGGGAACTAGTCCGACGGCTGGAGCAGGCGGCTATTCCCCACACTTGTCCCCATGGTAGACCAACCATGATTCATCTCGGCTTGGGGCAGTTGAGGAAAGAGTTCGGTAGAAGGTAGTTGCTCTTGTAGGGGATAGTGAGCCACAACTCCCCATTGATTTGGTGGCCAGATTGATAGCCAAGCCTTGCCGATTATGTCCCTGTCTTTCACTGTCCACCCGTTATGAGAATCGTTGCTATTCCTGCGATTATCGCCAAGAACGAAGTAATTGTTGGCCCGGATTGTTTGCTGGCTGAGGGAGTATTTGGCAGGGTTTTCAGTATTAATATAGGGCTCACTTAGCTCAGAGCCATTAACATATACTACTCCCTGTTCTATCTTTACCGTGTCGCTGGGTATAGCAATGATGCGCTTGATGTAATCGTCGCGCTGGTTATGAGGGGGGTGAAACACAATTACATCGCCCCGTTGAGGTTCACGGAAACGATAGACGGCTTTATTAACTAATAACCGTTGCCCTTGCTCAAAAGTGGGCTTCATGCTAGCCCCTACGACAATAAAGCTTTGGACAGTGGTCTGTAACAGGAAGAAGATTCCTACAGCCACTGTGATAATAATTAAGATTTCGCGGAGAAGGGTTCTCATCTATTGAACTACTTCGCTTTTAGATTTGGTCTCAATCGAGATTGTCGAAGATATCCTTTCGGCGGTTTAATTATATCCTAAGTGCCCTGATCTTTCTAGCCCAGGCCCATTTGTTGCACATTTTTTAAAAGAGGTGCTAGAATGGGGATAGCATGGACTACATGAAGCAGGCGCTCTCTCTGGCTAAATTAGCTTTAGGGCAGGTTAGTCCCAACCCGGCGGTGGGAGCAGTAGTGGTTAGCAATGACGAGGTTGTGGGGCAAGGTTATACTCAGCTACCAGGCTCCCCTCATGCCGAGGCAATAGCGCTAAAGCAGGCGGGGGAGCGAGCCCGGGGCAGTGTGATGTATGTTACCCTGGAGCCGTGCTGCCATCATGGTCGAACCCCACCCTGTACCCAGGCAATCATTTCTGCTGGCATCGCTGAGGTTCATGTGGCTATGCTTGATCCCAACCCTCAAGTTTCAGGGCGGGGCAGGGGGGAACTGGAGGGAAAAGGTGTTAAGGCATATGTGGGTGAGCATGAGGAGGAGGCCGAACAGGTTAACGAGGCTTATACTAAATTCATTACCACAGGCATGCCATTCGTTACCGCAAAGTTTGCTATAAGCCTGGATGGAAAGATTGCCACTAAGAGCGGTAACTCTAAATGGATTAGCAGCGAGGTAGCGAGGAAGCGCGTTCATAATCTGCGTCATATTACCGATGCTATTATGGCAGGGGTAAATACTGTCCTCATTGATGATCCCGAGCTCACCGCAAGGAGTTGTGGTGGGAGGGGGGGAGCAGCGAAGGTACAGCCGCTTCGCATAATCGTGGATAGTAAAGGGCGTACGCCATTAACTGCTCGAGTATTTAACGCCCCAGGTAAAACACTGCTGGCATTGGCTAGATTGGTCAAACCAGAGGAGGAAAGGGTCTTTGCCCAGGCTGACGTTGAATTATTAGAATTGCCCTCGGCAGAAGGACTGGTAAATTTAAAGGAGTTGCTGAAGGTATTAGGTGAACAGAAAATCACCAGCGTTTTAGTCGAGGGGGGTGGGATTCTTCTCGGTTCGCTGTTTGATGGCGGGCTTGTCGATAAGGTTGTTGCTTTCATTGCCCCTATTATTATTGGGGGGGAGGAGGCAAAGACGGCTGTTGGTGGTGAAGGGGTTGATAAAGTGGCAGACTCACTTAAATTGGAGCGTGTCAGTGTTGAGAAGCTTGGTGAGGATGTGATGGTTAGCGGTTATGTTCCAGCCAAGCTTCGAAAGCAGGGGTGAGAATGTTTACCGGTATTGTAGAAGAGGTAGGCAAGGTCGGTTCAGTTCAACCTGGGGGTCTGGTTATCGCCGCTAGCAAAGTGCTCCAGGGGGTGGAACCGGGCGGAAGCATTGCCGTTAATGGGGTATGTCTGACGGTAACCAATTTTGACAGCGATTCGTTCTCTGTTGACATAATGTCAGAAACGCTGGAGCGGACTAACCTTGGGTTACTTGGTGTCGGGGATGAAGTTAATCTGGAACGGCCCCTAACCCCGGAAAAGCAGTTGGGCGGGCATTTTGTTCAAGGACATATAGATGATACGGGAAGGGTGACATCGGTTAACTGGGATGGCACAGCAATGCTCATTAGGGTTGAAGCCCCTGCACAGGCGATGCGTTATATAGTGAAGAAGGGCTTCATTGCTGTTGACGGGGTTAGCTTAACCATTGTTGATTGTGATGCCGGATCATTTCTGGTTTCTATTGTGGATTATACCCGGGAACATACTATCCTGGGTAGCAAGGAGGTGGGTGACCTGGTTAATCTGGAGGTAGATATTATTGCCAAATACTTGGAGCGGCTTAGTCAGGCTCATACCTCCGGTATAACCATTGATTTCTTAAAGGAGCACGGTTTTTTACTGGCTTAAACTGTTATTTTAATTGGAGTAAGCATGGGTATATCAAGCATTTCTGAAGCTATTGAGGACATAAAGGCAGGCAAGTTTATTATCATTGTTGATGATAAGAATAGAGAGAATGAGGGTGACCTTGCCATAGCTGCCGAGCGAGTTACCCCTGAAGCTATTAATTTTATGGCCTTGTACGCCAGGGGATTGATTTGCATGCCTATAATAGGTAAGCGATTAGATGAACTAAGGGTTCCGTTGATGGTGAGGGAGAATACCTCAAAGTTTTCCACCGCCTTTACTGTATCCGTTGAGGCTAAACATAAAGTAAGCACAGGTATTTCAACAACAGACAGGGCAGAGACAATAAAGACAATAGTTGACTCAACAACCAAAGCTGAGGATTTAGCTCAACCGGGGCATATGTTTCCCTTGCGGGCTAGGGAGGGTGGCGTCCTGGTACGGGCGGGGCATACTGAGGCTATAGTTGATTTAACCAATCTAGCTGGCCTTTACCCAGCGGGAGTTATCTGTGAGATTCTGAATGAAGACGGTTCCATGGCACGGCTACCTCAACTTGAGGGAATGTCAAAGCAACACGGGATTAAGATGGTAACCGTGGCCGATCTTATTACCTATCGCCATCGCCATGAAAAGCTGGTGCACCGCGTGGCTGAGGCTAAGTTACCGAGTAAATATGGTGAGTTTACCGCTATCGCCTACAAAAGTGATATAGACCCTGATGAACACCTAGCTTTAGTAATGGGAGATATAGCTACTGATGAGCCGGTGTTAGTCCGAGTTCATAGTGAGTGTCTTACCGGGGATGTATTTAGTAGCCTTCGCTGTGATTGTGGTGAGCAGATTGATTTGGCTATGCGAGCCATCGCGGATCAGATGAGAGGTGTTTTCCTATATATGAGGCAAGAGGGACGAGGCATCGGTTTCCATAATAAGATTCGTGCTTATGCTCTTCAAGATAAGGGGCTGGACACCGTGGAGGCTAACCTGTCTTTGGGATTTGCTTCAGATCTGCGGGACTATGGTATAGGTGCCCAAATTTTGGCTGATTTAGGTTTACACCAGATCCGATTGCTTACCAACAATCCCAAGAAGGTTATAGGTTTAGAGGCTTACGGGCTAGAAGTAGTGGAGACGGTTTCCATTCTCACTCCTCCCACCCCGTATAACCGTGATTACTTGGAGACAAAGCGGAAAAAGTTGGGGCATCGCTTAGAACCATTAAGTGCTGGTGATAAGGATAATTAAAAACTTCACAGTAAGGAGAGGTTAATGAACAAGTGTTTTGAAGGTATGTTACTGGGGAAAGGGCTGAGGTTTGGGTTGGTTGCTTCTCGTTTTAACGAGTTTATTACCAAGAAGCTGATTGAGGGGGCTCAGGATGCTCTGCTTCGCCATGGTGTTAGCGAGGCGGATATAGACGCTGCCTGGGTACCCGGCTCATTTGAAATTCCGTTAGCAGCTAAGAAATTGGCTCAATCCAAGAAGTACGATGCCGTCATCTGCCTTGGCGCCGTGGTTCGTGGTGGAACGCCTCACTTCGAATATATTGCCACCGAAGTAACTAAGGGCATTGCTGCGGTAGGACTAGAGACCGGACTGCCGGTTATTTATGGCGTAATCACTGCTGATACCCTGGAGCAAGCTATTGAGCGGGCGGGGACTAAGATGGGGAATGCCGGTTTCGAAGCCGCGGAGAAAGCCATCGAAATGGCTAACCTGCTC
>DAOWAU010000076.1 GCA_030634425.1 Dehalococcoidia bacterium | reverse complement strand
ACATCCATAATAGCTGGGCTAAACATGGTTGATAGTAGAGCCCGGGCAGTCGTGATTGCCTTGGGCGACCAACCTTTTATAGACAGCCAGACTCTTAATAGATTGATAGAGGAATTTTGCAACCATGATAAAGGCATTGCCATCCCAACATACCAAGGCAGGAGAGGACACCCGGTTATCTTCGCTATGAAATATAAAGCAAAATTGCTAGAACTAAAGGGTGATATAGGAGGAAGGCAAATAATTAGTGACCATCCCGAGGACGTCCTTGAAGTCGCTGTCAACTGTGAAGGTATCTATATTGACATTGACACTAATAAGCAGTTATTGGAGAGAATTAAACTCAGATAAGAGCATGCACAGGAGGTAACCTACATGACAGAAGGCATTGAAAACACGCATGGTAAGCGACAGGGTGTAGTTCATCTAATCATCGGGATTCTAGTGTTTGGCTCTATTTGGGGGTTTTTGGAGGCCACTCTGGGCGGGTTTTTACATATGATCATATTTCCTAACAAAGGTGCTATCATGGGTGGCATTGGGGTGGCTACCATGGCCTCGGCGCTTGCCATCTACAAAAAGCCAAGTATGCTGCCGGGTATAGGCATCATCGCTGCCTCATTCAAGCTGCTCGACGTATGGCTTTTTGCTTTACCTGCTGCCAGTATCCATATAATAAACCCGGCTATGGCCATTATTTTTGAGTCGCTCGCTTTTGGTCTGGTAGCAGTATTTGTGATGAAGAAAATAGCGAAGAATGCCTTTATTGGCGTTGGAGCAGGGGTCCTGACTGGCCTTATAAGCACCACCGCCTGGGTTTATTTTGCCATATACGTAATGAATGCTCCTCTCTACGCCCGTGTGGTGTTTACAGCTGGGGGATTCATCGCAAATCAGGGCGTGGTCCAAGCTGCTTTCTTTGGCATATTGTTACCACTAGGCTATCTGGCAGGTGGGAAACTGGCGGCTAAAACTCCCCCAGTGTTAACACACAGGTCCCTTTACTATGCTACATCAGCAGCTGTCTTTTGTCTTTGTTGGGGAATCAGTGCCATGGCTAAAATGGCTGGGCTTTAACTAGAACATAGTATGGTCATTATTGTTACTGGTGCCATAGATAGTGGTAAGACTACGGTTTGCCGGAAGCTTATAGAGATAGTTCGAAATCAAGGGTATACCTGTGGTGGTATTTTAACTTATAAGGCCGCAGACAAAGGCATTATCATAGAGGATATTCAATCTGGTGAGAAGGAAACCCTAGCAAGTATCAATGATGTGTATCATGGCCCACGCACTGCTAAATATTCTTTCAATCCTGATGGTATCGATTTTGGGATTCGGTCAATAGAAAAGAGCACTTCTTCGGCAATCCTCATAATTGATGAAATTGGTCATTTAGAACTAAGGGGAGAAGGCTTTGCCAAAGTTCCTGAATTAATCAAGGCCGGAAAGGTTGAGGACTGTATTCTGGTTATACGCAAGGAGTTATTACCCGCCTTTCTATCTCAGCTAGATGCTGCGCCGTTAATCTTCGAGACCACCATGAATAATCGCAATCAGCTACCGCAGGAGATTGGCTCAGTATTGCTCAAGCAGTTGCGGTGAAGGATGACGGAGCTTCCTGAGCTTATAGTGTTAATTAAAGGTGGGGGTTGAAGGAGCCAGTGGGGGTAGCTCATACGAGGAGACCACTAAAACGGATGAGGAGCGCATGCTAGGTAAGTTCACTCTCCTCGCAGCCAAGGAACTGAGCACAGCACGTCCCTATGGTGTCTCGAGGATGGCTGTGTGGTGTTCTTCCTAATTCTGTTGACAAGGTGGGGAATATAATGCTATACAATTTTAATTGCGAAGCAATTCCTGCAAACAAACTATGTAGATAAGGAGCATAGAAGCATGTATCGGGTGTTACCACCTTTTAAATACTTGGAACCTAAAACAATTGGAGAAACTATCCAAATTCTATCTACCTACGGTGCGCAAGTAAAAGTGCTCGCTGGCGGCACTGACTTAGTAGTTTCAATGAAGAAGCGGAAGGTAACTCCCCAGTATGTGGTCTACATAAAGAATATCCCTAATCTGGATTCTATAGAGTATAGTGAAGCAGATGGCCTAAGGATTGGTCCACTGGCTACACATAAGTCCATAGCCACCTCCCCCATTATTAGAGATAAGTTTGAAGTACTGGCTACTGCCTGCAGTAAAATCGGCACACCTCACACCCGCACTACGGGCACTATTGGTGGCAATATTTGCATGGCTGGCCCATCACAGGATACACCACCAGCACTCCTTGTGCTTGATGCCAAGCTAAAACTTGTTAGCTCTGAGGGCGAAAGGATAGTCCCAATCGATGGATTCTTTATTGCCCCGTTTAAGACCATAATCAAGGAGGCAGAACTACTTACTGAGATCCAGATACCAGACCTTCCCCCCAAAACCGCAGGCTCTTATCAGTGGACTACCAAGAGAACCGTAGTTGACGAAACCCTGGCTGGGGTGGCTGTTTTAATGACTCTTGATGACAATAATACCTGTAAAAACATAAGAATAGGACTTTGTTCGGTAGCACCGACCTCTATGAGAGCCAAGCGTGCCGAGGAGGTGCTTAAGGGGCGAAAGCTCGAAGATAAGCTAATAGAAGAGGCAGCTCAAACTGCTATGGATGAAGCAAGACCCCGCTCACGAGCTGATCACCGTAGGCGGATGACCGGCATCTTAGTAAAAAAGGCAATAAACGAGGCCTGGCAAAAGATTAGGCAAGAGATAGGATAGAAATTGGCAAAACAAATCATAAATCTTACGGTAAATGGTCGTCCATATGAACTACTAATAGAGCCAAACACGACCTTGGTTGACCTTTTGAGAGATGAACTTGACCTTACCGGAACAAAATGTAATTGTAGAGCTGGTGAATGTGGCGCCTGCACGGTGCTAATCGATGGCAAGCTGGCACTTTCCTGTTTGACCTTAGCCGTATCAGCCCACGACAAGAACATCCTTACCATAGAGGGGCTAGCTGATGGCAGTAGGCTACACCCAATACAACAAGCATTTGTAGATTACGGGGCAATACAATGCGGGTTTTGCACCCCGGGAATGATTTTGACAACTAAAGCCTTGCTTGATGAAAACCCCAATCCTACCCAGGAGGAAGTGAAACTGGCTTTATCCGGCAATCTCTGCCTGTGTGCGGGGTATGTCAAGATAGTTGAGGCGGTAATGGCTGCGGCGGAAGCGATGAGAAAGGGAGGTAAATGAGATGAGCCAGGAATTATATGTTGTTGGGAAACGGCTTCCCCGCCCAGATGCGATTGAGAAAGCCACTGGAGCAGCGAAGTATACCGTTGACATAAAATTACCAGGAATGCTCATCGGCAAGGTGCTCAGAAGCCCCCATCCCCATGCCATGATTCTGAAGGTTGATACCTCCAGGGCAGAAAGCCTGCCCGGTGTCGTCGCGGTAATAACGCGTGAAGATACCCCGAAGACACGATTTACCCGGAGCAAGGGGAGTGTAACCATAGTTAAACCTGAAAAAGTAGTGGAAGACGAAATGGTTATCAACGATAAGGCAAGGTTTTTAGGCGAGCCTGTGGCTGCAGTGGCGGCTATCAATGAAGGGATAGCTAATGAAGCGCTGGAATTGATTGATGTGGAGTATGCGGTACTGCCCGCAGTATTTGACCCTGTAGAAGCCATGAAACCTGGTGCCCCCAGGATACATGACTCGGCTGAGAATAACGTTGCTATATACACTACTTATATCGAAGGCGATGTGGAAAAGGGCTTTCAGGAAGCTGATTGTATAGTAGAAGAGACTTTCCGGAGCTCGAAGCAAAAGGTTTGCCATCTGGAACCGAGTGCCTGTATAGCTAGTTTTGATAAAAACGGGAGGTTAACTGTCTGGTCTCCCGGACAGCACGCTTTCCCATTTCGGAGAAAGACCTCCGAGATTTTTGGTATCCCAGAGGGCAAGATAACCTGGATAACTCCGCACGTCGGCGGGGCTTTTGGCAACGGGCAAAGCCTGAGAGCCGAGCCAATTTGCATCGCACTGGCTAAGAAAGCGGGCCGGCCGGTTAAACTGGAGTATACTTCTGAAGAAGATTTCGTGGCTACTGAGACTAGGCAGCCATGTATTATGACCGGCAGGATTGGTGTCAAGAAAGATGGCACGATAACGGCTCTGCAGCTCAAGGTTATCGGGAACTCAGGCCCCTATCTTTCCCAGTGTGTGAAAACCACCAAGGTTACCCTGGTAATGTT
>DAOWAU010000015.1 GCA_030634425.1 Dehalococcoidia bacterium | reverse complement strand
CAGGCTAATATACTCCTCATCCGAGTTAAAATAGCTGATTAGTCCTGTGGCTGCCTTCTCCAGCTCGGCTTCAGATAAGCCGGTAGTCTGGCTGACGTTATATTTCTGGAAGCCACTTTTATAGAGCCAGAGGCTGTTAAACTCAAAGGCAATAGCGGCTGAGACCAGTAGGGCAGGCAAACAGCAGATAAATACCACCCTGGCTACAGTACCAAGAGTCTTCAATGTTATCTTCACTCCCTAATACCTAAATTTTACATGGTTAAAGCCGAAAATAATACCCCAAAAACCAGCCCTGTGCTATAATGAAGCCAGCGCTGGGATAAAAGTTAGTATGTTCACTCATCTCCATGTTCACACCGAGTATAGCCTGCTCGACGGCATGTGTCGCATCCCCCAACTGGTGGCACGAGCCAAAGAGCTGGGGATGGATAGTCTGGCAATAACTGACCACGGTGCTCTCTATGGCGCCATCGAATTTTACCTGGCAGCCATAGAAGCAGGGATAAAGCCCATTGTCGGCTGTGAAGTTTATCTAGCCCCAGATAGCCGCTTCGGTCGCGATGCCAGCGATAAAAACCACCGCCACCTTATTCTATTAGCCGAGAATCGAAAGGGATACCAGAATTTAATCCAGCTCGTTACCAAAGCGCACCTTGAGGGCTTCTACTACAGGCCCAAAGTAGATAAAGAACTCCTTGAGCAACATCACCAAGGGCTTATTGCCCTCTCTGCCTGTGCCGGTGGCGAGATTCCCCGCCTTATCCAGGAAGGACGCCTTGAGGAGGCAAAGCAGGCCGCCCTGTGGTATCAGCAAACATTTGGTGATTTCTATCTGGAAATACAACGGCATCCCATTCCTGAGTTGGAGCAGATAAATCAGGTCCTCATCTCTATCAGTGATGAGCTGGGTATTCCACTGGTAGCCGCTAATGATACTCATTATGTCAACAAAGAGGATGCCTCAACCCATGACCTGTTGCTCTGTATCGGAACAAACTCCTCTATCTACGATGAGAAGAGGATAAAGATGCCGGGCGACTTCTTCTACCTCAAGAGTCCGCAGGAGATGGCAGAGCTCTATCGGGACATTCCTCAGGCAATAGAAAACACCGAACGCATCGCGGAAAAATGCAACCTGAAGCTTGAATTTGGGCGCCTCCACCTCCCTGAGATAGAACTGCCCCAAGGGAAAACCGCCGACCAGTTTCTGGCTGACCTCTGTTATCAGGGTCTGCCCCAATACTACCCCCAGCCTACCCCAGAGATAAAGCAACGACTCCAGTACGAGCTAGAGGTGATAGAGAAGACCCAATTTGCCAACTACTTCCTTGTAGTTTGGGACATCATCTCCTTCGCCAAGAAGTGTAACATCCTGTTTGGGGTTAGAGGTAGCGCCGCCGCCAGTATTGTCCTTCACTGCCTGGGCATCACCGGCGTTGACCCTATTGAAAACAACCTGGTCTTTGAGCGCTTCCTCAACCTAGAGCGTAAGGAGCTGCCTGATATAGATTTAGATTTTGAGGATGCTCGCCGTGATGAGGTCATCGCCTATGTATCCCAGAAGTATAGGCAAGACCATGTGGCTCAGATTATTACCTTCGGTACACTGGGGGCAAGGGCAGCCCTCAGGGACGTAGGACGGGCTTTGGCTATGCCCTACAGTGATGTTGACCGTGTCGCCAGGCTTGTTCCCTTCGCCCCGGGTATGACCCTGCAAAGAGCCCTAGAGGAGAATGGTGAGCTATATAATATATATAAGGAAGACGCCGTAGTCCACAATCTGATTGATTCCGCAAGAAAAGTAGAAGGGATTGTTCGCCACGCCAGCACCCATGCTGCCGGTGTAGTTATATCCAAGGAGCCCCTCACTAAGTACCTCCCGCTACAAAGGGTGAGCAAGGGCAACGCTCAGGAATCAGTTATGACCCAGTTTACTATGAAGGATGTTGCCCAGATTGGACTGCTCAAAATGGATTTCCTTGGTCTGGCTAACCTTACTATCCTGGGCAGGGCAAAGGAGATTATTCACCACAACCGTAGCGTTGATATCGACCTGGGCAATATCCCCATGGATGATGCCAATACCTTCGCCCTGCTCTCTTCAGGAGAAACCGCCGGGGTATTTCAGCTAGAGGGGGCTGGCATGCGTCGCTACATTAAGGAGCTTAAACCAACCACCTTCAGCGACATCGCCGCTATGATAGCCCTCTACCGACCCGGGCCTATGGAGCACATTCCCACCTTCATCAAAGCCAAGCACGGCATTGAGCCTATCCGATATCCCCACCCTGCCCTATCCAGCATCCTTGAAGAAACCTACGGGGTGATTGTATATCAAGAGCAGGTGCTGTTTATCGTTCAGACCCTTGCTGGCTATAGCCTGGGACAGGCTGACATCTTCCGCAAGGCAATGGGCAAGAAAATCCCCGAGGTTATGAAAAAAGAGAGGCGTCGCTTTATTGCTGGAGCTAAGAAGAAGGAGTTCTCCACCGAAGTAGCCAATGAGGTCTTTGCCCTTATTGAACCCTTCGCTGGCTACGCCTTCAATAAAGCCCACTCGGTAAGCTATGCCCTTATCGCCTACCAAACCGCCTATCTCAAGGCGAACTACCCGGCAGAATATATCACCGCTTTCCTCATCACCAACGCCGACCAGTTAGAGAAAGTAGCCAGTGCCGCCGCCGAATGCCGCCGCCTGCACATTCCACTGTTGCCACCCGATATAAATCGCAGTCAGGCTAGCTTCTCTATAGAAAAAGATGGCGATAACGCTCCTGCCATCCGCTTCGGGCTAAGCGTTATCAAGAATGTAGGAGCTGGAGCTATAGAGCCCATCATTGCTGAGCGCAATAAAGGAGGTGATTTCAAGTCCCTTGAGGACCTGTGCCGTCGTGGCGACCTCCATAGCATCAATAAGCGGGTGATGGAATCTCTGATTAAAGCTGGAGCCCTGGATTGTCTGGGCAACCGTGGTACTTTGCTCCAAAATGTTGACCGCATCCTGTCTCTGGCTCAACGGGAGCAGCGCCTCCGTGAGACAGGACAATCTACCATGTTTGACCTATGGGGGGAGACCACACCGATTCCTTTACCCAGTCTCGATCTGGAAGATGCCAATATCTCTACTAAGGAGAAATTAGCCTGGGAGAAGGAACTGACAGGGGTATATCTTTCCGAGCACCCCTTCAGCGCATTCGCCAACAAAGTAGCTTCACCTGATATCACCCTATGCGGTCAAATTGATGCCGAACTGGTAGGACAAAGCGTGGTGGTTGCCGGAATGGTAGCCTCGGTTCGCCACCTCTTTACCCGAGACCGCAGACCATTCGCCAGCGCCATTCTGGAAGACCTTGACGGCAGAATCGAGGCTATGGTCTGGCCCAATGTCTACGCCGATACTAGAGACCTGTGGCAGGAAGGGAATATACTATTGGTTGGAGGCAAGGTAAGACTAAGGGACGACCGAGTGCAGCTAAATTGTGACAATGTGCGCCGCTACCAGTCTGAAGCAGCCCAAGGTGAAGAGACGGCTGGTGCCGAACCTGGTGAGGAGCCAGCGACGGCTGAGGAAGCACCAGCCACAAGTCGCCGGCTGATAGTAACCCTCACCCAGAGTGAGGACAAGGCTAGTGATATAGCCTATCTACACAGGTTGGTTGACACCCTTAAGGACTTCCCCGGACAGGATGAGGTAAACTTGCAGGTAATCAGTGAGGGGAAGGTTATTAAGCTCAAGTTATCCAATATGTATGCCAATTATTGTCCTGAGCTTCATCACCAACTGGCGGAGCTGGTGGGGGAGGATGGACTAAGACTGGAACCAACTGATAGCGCTTAAAGGGGGATAAAATGCCTTCAAGTGATATCCCGCCAGGACATAGAAAAAGACTGAGGGAACGGTTTATTAAAGGAGGGCTAGTCAGTTTTCACAACTACGAAATCGTGGAGTTACCGGTGACCACCGCAAAGACAGACGAGGGTAAGTGAAGACTATATAGTCTCCACCTGATATTAGGCTGAGGCTTCCAGGTGAAGAAGACGCCTCTTCATCTCCACCCCATCACTGAAACCGCCAATTCCACCACCAATGGCTAGCACACGGTGACAGGGGATGATAACAGGTAGAGGGTTTCTGGCTAGGGCCTGCCCCACCGCCCGCACCGCCCGTGGTCTGCCGACCTGCTGAGCCACCCAGGTGTAGCTCCTAGTCGCGCCATAAGGGATAAGCCTAGTTATCTCCCATACCCTGCGCTGAAAATGGGTAGCCCCTGATAGGTCAAGCTTGTCAGGGAAGGTTATTTCACCGCCACTGAAGTAAATCCGAAAACGTCTGATTAAGTCATCAAATAGATTGGGCGACCAGACAGCATCGTTTGAGCTTTCACCCAGCTGGTGGCGGGCTTGTTGAGATGAGTGCTGGGGGAGGGTGGTACGCAGTAGCCCTTGGGCTGAGCTTAATATCCCCACCCAACCCATACTGGTATGGAAAACGGTGTATTTTACCTCCCCGCTCACGTTAATTATCTCGAGCAGAAACCAGAGCTATTTTCTAGCCTAACTCAGGTTTAATGAGGCCGTAGTTACCATCCTTCCTTCTATATAACAGGTTAAGCCCTTCATCATCGGCGTTAAAGAAGAGGAAGAAATCGTGACCTAAAAGCTCCATCTGGTCTATAGCTTCAGCCACTGACATAGGCTTAACCGCAAATTGTTTAACCTTAACCACCTTGCTAACAGGTTCTTCCTCCACTGCTTCTTCACTGAATTCACCCCTCGCCAGTGAGCTACCCCTCCCCTTCTCATATAGCTTCCCCTTGCGGCGCTCAATTTGCCGGCTCATAACCTCCGCCACCTTGTCAATAGCAGTGAATAAATTCTCTCCCCTCTCCTGACTCCGAAGCAAGGTGCCGTTGCTATCTATAGTTGCCTGCACCACAAAGTGCTGCTGAGGAGACTTTGTCTTTTCTTCAGCTACTTCTACCTTAAATTCTATGATTTTAGGTAGATGGCGATTAAGCTTGCCCAGCTTGCGCTCAATATGCTGGCGCACTGCTGGTGATAGCTCCATATTTTTACCAGTTATCTGTAGCTCCATATACTCTCACACTCCTAAATATTAATTCTTCAAATCTCTCTAGCCAGCGCTAATCCCCACACCGAGGCAGCACCGGCTGCTTTCAGCGCAGTAGCACAGGCAGGGCAAAATACACCGCTGGATTGAGGTTTACCACACCTGGAGCAAAGCGGGGGCATAACCCGAGGTAGCGTGCCACGACAGGAGAGGCAAATAAACTCGCCTTGCCTGCCACAGCCGACACACCACTGAGGAAATAAGAAATCCAGCGCTATCCCTTTAAGCTTAGCTACTTGAGGGAGCACAAACACCATCCTGCGCTCTAAATTCAAGATAAACTATTCGGGATTTTAGCGGGAGCGGGTACCATGTAGAGTTCCGCTCATAATGGGTTCATTAATATAGACGTCACCATTCCTGATTTTCAGGTTAAATCCACAATCAGGATTGGTGCAAACCCAGGCTTTGTACTGAATAGCTGCCCCCTGACTACCAAAGTCAGACAAGGGCACTAAATCTCCAGTGTTGCACTTTTGACATTTGGGGAAATTGAGTTGTTCCATGAAAGTCCACCTCCCAGCCGAAATTAGATCTTTAACAGTATACACTAGGGATTAACCGTTGACAAGGGTTTTTCTAGCCTAATTGAATTAATTTGGCTATAAATAGCGCCTTCCCTAGTTAGTTGACTTTTCATCAGGTTGATGGCATCTACCTCGATAGTGTGCGCTGCCTCAAATGTGGTATTGGCGATAAGCTGTCCAAATCTTTGCTTCTCGTCCGGTGATGTCTGGGCACGAAGACGCGCCAAGGTCAAGTGGGGGGCAAACGGTCGCGACTCAGGGGCAAAGCCCAAAGGGGTCAGATTGGACTCAATGCGCTTCTGGAGTTGAGCAAGCTTATCCACCTCTCCAGTCAACCCCACCCAAGCTACCTGAACTCGTTTGAAATTGGGAAAAACCCCCAGTTCTTTAACCTTGAGTTGAAAGGGCGATATTCCACGGACAGCCTCCTCCATCGCCCTGGTTATGCCCTCAACCCTATCTACAGCAATATTACCCAAGAACTTCATCGTGAGGTGAATGCCATCTGGGTCGACCCACTTCACCCCAAGCTGCTCGCCCGATTTCAGCTGGGCTTCAAGCTGGACAAGCTCCAACTTCAACTCAGCGGGTAGCTCAATGGCAATGAAAGAGCGAATCTGCTCCATAACTCAAGCCCCACCGATGCCAAGCAGCCTCTGGGCATTACCTGATAGAATAAGGCTCTTCGTTTCCTGGGACAAATCCAGAGAGTCGATCTCCTCCAGCACCCGACCCTGTGCCATCAGTGGATAATCACTACCGAAGAGAATCTTGTCACCACCGACAAGCTGGACGACCTGATTGTATACTTGAGAGCTGTATAAAAGGGGTGAAGCGGCGGTATCAAAAAAGACGTTGCTCATCGCCTTTTTCACTTCAGGCATCAGAGCATAGAAGGGCAAGCCACCACCCCAATGAGCGCAGACTATAGTTAAATCAGGAAAGCACTCAATAAAGGGATAGAGTATATCTGGGGTAACACCCCCCTTGCCCGGATACTGATGACCTGCCGGCTCAGAGGCATGTGTAAGCAGAATTAATTTATGCTCCCTTACCACCTCAATAAAGGGGTCCATCATCTCCTCATCATTAAAGTCGAGGAATTGCACATCTGGTCTCAGCTCACCAATCCCCCTTATCCCTCCTCTTACACAACGCTCAATTTCAGCTATGGCTGCCTCAATTGAGCGTGGCTGGACAGCACAAAAACCTACCAGGCGATTGGGATAACGGGCTATCGACTCTAAGATGTAGTCGTTGGTTTCGACACACAACTCATGGGTAGCCCAGCCGATATTGAGGATAACCGAGATATCAACCCCGTCTCTGTCCATGCTGGCAATGAGTTCATCAGCAGTGGCGAGCTTAGCCTCTTTCTTGGAATACAAAATGGCGAAACAGGGGTCGCTTTCAATATATTTACCGCGGTTTTTCTTTACCTGGGGCGAAAATACATGAGTGTGAAAGTCAATAATCATCGCCCCATTATAGCAGAACCTTCAAAATGACGGCAACACAGGATTACTCAGCGGATTTCTTCCATTTCTTCCATGGCTCTGCTTTAGCCCCGGGCTCTGCTTTAGCCCCGGGCTCTGCTTTAGCCCCGGGCTCTCCTTCAGCCTCGACCTCTTCTCCAGCCTCAGCCTCCGCTGCTGCCTCTTCCTCAGCTGCTACCTCCTCTGCCACCACCTCTTCCTCTACTATCCTCACTTCGCTGACCTTAACTATCAGTTGGTCAGGGTCAGTAATAACCGTAACGTCCGGGCTGATGATAAGGTCGCTAACGTGAATCGCCTGGTCCACCTCTTCAAGCGGGCTCAGGTCAACCTCTATCTGAGGGGGCATTTTATCCGGCAGGCACTCGATGCTCAGACTGGCAAGCGGGTGATCCACTATACGCCCCTTCAGCCGCATGGCTGGGGCTTCACCAATCAGGACCAGAGGAATCTCTGCCTTAATCTTTTCCTTCTTCCGTATTTGATAGAAGTCAACGTGGAGCAACTGTCCACTTATCTCATTCCTTTGAATCTCACGGATAAATACACTCCTTGGCTGCTTGTCCCCCTCAACCTCCAGAGCAATGAGTCTGGTTGTTCCCGCCTGAGCTATAATTCGCTGAAGCTCAGCAGTGTCGCACTGTAGTGTCAGCGACTTAACACTGTGTCCGAATAGATGTACAGGGGTAATCCCCTCACGGCGCAAAAACCTGGTCTTCTTGCCCAATATCTCTCTGTCAGTAACTTGTATTTTTAGACCATCCATTTCCCTCCTCCTTATTATCACCATATTTAACCAGAGATAGGGAGGAAAATCAAATAATAGGAGGGCGAAGCATTATAGACTTAGCCCGCAAAATTATTATATAATTAATAAACAACATAGAGGAATTGATGTCGCTATCTGAAATGGGTAAGTCACTATCAAAAGCCTCGGCAAAGAAAGAGTGCGCCGAGGCTTTTTCATCATCACCAGCCGGAGCTAAACCGCTATCGGAAAAGGAAATGGCGGCTATAGCTAAGAGGATGCGCCGCCACATTATCACCATGACAGGCAAGGCAGGCAGTGGTCACCCCGGCGGCTCTCTATCAGCGGTGGAGATTGTCGCCACCCTTTACTTCAAGGTACTCAGACATAAGCCTCAAGACCCCTGCTGGGCAGGCAGGGACAGGTTCATCCTGAGCAAGGGCCATGCTGCCCCCGTGCTTTATGCCACCCTGGCCGAGTGCGGTTACCTCCCTGTAGATGAGCTAACCACGCTGAGAGAGCTAAACAGTCGCCTTCAAGGGCACACTGACCGACTGTCCTGCCCCGGGGTGGAGATGTCAGCCGGCGCCCTGGGACAGGGCTTATCTTTTGCCATCGGCGTTGCCCTGGCCGGTCGCCTCAATTCACAGGACTACCGGGTATATGCCCTCCTCGGAGATGGGGAGTGCGACGAGGGACAGATATGGGAAGCGGCTATGGCTGCCGCCCACTTTAAACTGGATAACCTGACAGCTATTGTGGACAACAACGGACAGCAGATTGACGGCTGGAACCGTGATGTGATGAACCTCGAGCCCTTCGCCGACAAATGGCGAGCCTTTGGCTGGCACGTTATTGAGGCTGATGGTCACCACTTCACCCAGCTTATGGCAGCCTTTGACCAGGCTAAGCGGGTTAAAGGACAACCCGCCGTTATTATCGCCCACACCATCAAAGGCAAAGGGGTTAGCTTTATGGAGAATAACCCCGATTTCCACGGCAAAGCCCCCAACGCCGAGCAGGTAGAGATAGCGCTAAAGGAGCTGGAGTAAAAATGCCCGAGGTCTCCCCAAGGGAAGCCTATGGCAAGACCCTGGTTGAGCTAGGCAAGCAGAACCCGGACATCGTGGTGCTGGATGCCGACCTGTCTCAGTCAACCATGACCAAATTCTTCGCCAGGGAGTTCCCCGACCGCTTCTTCGACTGCGGTATCGCCGAGCAGAATATGGTGAGTATCGCCGCCGGGCTGGCGGCGTCGGGCAAGATACCCTTTGCCAGCACCTTTGCCGTTTTCGTCCCCGGACGCAACTTCGACCAGATTCGCATGTCCATCGCCTATTCCCGACTCAATGTCAAGCTGGTAGTCACCCACGGCGGCGTCAGCGTCGGTGAGGACGGCGTCTCCCACCAGTCCATTGAAGACTTGTCTCTAATCTGCTCCCTGCCCGGCTTTACCGTTATCGTTCCCGCTGATGCCATTGAAACCGCCCAGGCAGTAAGGGCAGCCGCCGCCACCGAGGGACCCTTCTACATCAGGCTGTGCCGCCCCAAAATGCCCCTATTATATAAGGAAGACTACCGCTTCAAATTGGGCAAGGCGGTAACCATGAGGCAGGGCAAGGACGCCACCATTATCGCCCTCGGCATTATGGTATCGCCCGCCCTTGAAGCCGCCGATAGCCTGAAGCAAAAGGGGATAAACTGCCGCGTGCTGAATATGTCCACCCTCAAGCCCATTGACCAAGCCGCTATCGTTAAGGCTGCCGGTGAAACCGGGGCTATCGTCACCGCCGAAGACCATTTAGTGCATGGAGGGCTGGGCAGCGAGGTCGCCCAGGTGGTAGCCACCCATCACCCCATCCCCATGGAGTTTGTCGCCATCAAGGATACCTACGCCAAGTCAGGCAGCACCAGTGAGCTTCTGAAGAGATACGGCCTGACCGCCGAAGACATTGAGCAGGCTGTGGGCAGGGTGATAAAGAAGAAGGGTTAAACCTGAGTTGGTGCCGGGGGCGGGACTCGAACCCACAAGGACAAAGTCCGGCGGATTTTAAGTCCGCTATTAGCTTCAGATTTGCTTACCATGCTTACCATATCTAGAGCTTCCTGTATCTTACCACTTGCTGGGCGTTTACCATGCCTGACCTGGGATAAATAGGAATGACTGACTCCTAATTCCCTTGCTAGTGCCCTCAGTGATTTTTGTTTCTTCATTTTTTGACCTCCATGCCTAGACTTCTGTATCTAGGGAGCTATTAACTTGCTATGGTTTTGCTAGTATTTGCTATTGTTTTGCCATGCTTGCTACTTCTCTCTTTCAATT
>DAOWAU010000055.1 GCA_030634425.1 Dehalococcoidia bacterium | reverse complement strand
CCGGGTTGTATACTGCCCTGCTGGCAAAAAAACAGGGGAGTGTACTGATTATTACCAAAGGCAGCATCGATGACTGCAATACCAAATATGCCCAGGGGGGTATCGCCGCCGCCATCGGCAAGAATGACTCCCCAGAGATTCACTTTAAGGATACTGTAGCTGCTGGAGACGGATTGTGTAATACAGAGGCAGTGCGCATCTTAGTCAACGAGGCCCCAGTTCGTATTGCCGACCTCGTCGATTTTGGAGTGCCCTTTGATACCGTTAATGGAAAGGTATTCCTCTCCCTGGAGGCAGCTCACAGTGCGCCTCGCATCCTCCACGCCGGGGGTGATGCCACCGGTGAACATATGGAGGTCACCCTCAGCAACCAACTAACTTCCTGTAAAATCCAAGTGCTTGAAGATTGCTTGGCTACTGAGATTGTGGTAGAAGAGGGAACAGTTAAAGCGATTAAAGCCCTCGATTGCCGTACTGGCTCCATTGAGCAATTTGACTGCCACTACTTGATTCTGGCTACCGGCGGTGCCGGGCAGTTATACAAATTCAGCACCAACTCAGATGTAGCCACTGGTGACGGCGTAGCTCTAGCCTTCGACGCCGGAGCTGAGATAGTTGATATGGAGTTCTTTCAGTTCCACCCTACTGCCCTCCACATGCCGGGGGTAACTCCATTTCTTATCTCAGAAACGGTTAGAGGTGAAGGAGGGGTGCTGCGCAATGCGGATGGCCGCCGCTTTATGACCGACTATACACCAGAGGCTGAGTTGGCACCACGGGATGTAGTAGCTCGCAGCATGCTCAATGAGGTGAAAAAGACGGGCTCGGACGGGGTCTTCCTTGATGTTACCCACCTGCCTCCCTATGTTATCACCACCCGCTTTCCTCATATCTACCGTTTCTGCCTGGACCATGGGCTGGATATCACCAAAAGCTTAATACCGGTGGCTCCGGCGGCGCATTATATGATGGGTGGCATCAAGACCAATAGCTGGGGAGAGACAAATATCGATGGACTATTCGCCGCGGGTGAAACCGCCTGTACTGGCGTCCACGGTGCCAACCGGTTAGCTTCAAATTCACTTCTGGAAGCGGTGGTATTCAGCAAGAGAATCGTGGAAAGAACTACAAAGGGGGCCGAGGCTGGGGCACCCGACAATGACCAGGGCAAAGAAGTCCACCGCTCGCTAAGCCAAAGGCGAATTCCTGAGACTGTGCCTCCACCCAGCCACTCCACCTTGCAACAATTGCTTTGGGACAAAGTAGGCATCATCCGTCATAAGGAAGGCCTGACCGAAGCAGCCGATATTCTGGCTGCCTGGCAAAAATCCCTACCCCAGCCTACAGACCGCCCCTCCTACGAGCTAAATAACCTAGTGATAACCGGTCGATTAGTAACAGAGGCAGCCCTTCTCAGAGAAGAGAGCCGAGGCGCTCATTTCCGCTCCGGCTTCCCCCATAGTACACCTCAATGGCAACGTCACATCATCTTGGTAAAGCGATAAAGACCCCGTGTTTTGAGCTAGCCCGCTGATATATGGTATAATTTAAAGTGGCTATCAAGACAGTAGCTACCAACCGCAAAGCCTATCATAACTACCACATAGAGGATAGCATTGAGGCTGGCATCGCCCTTACCGGTACCGAAATAAAGTCAATCCGAGCTGGTAAAGTAAGTTTAGGTGATGCTTATGTCAAGCCCGAGGGTGGGGAATTATGGTTATTAAATGCTCACATTGCTCGCTATGAGGCAGGTAGCTATTTAAGCCATGCGCCAACACGACCTCGGAAGCTCTTGCTTCACCGCAAGCAGATTGATAGTCTCTCCAGCAAGGTGCTGGAGAGAGGCTTTACCCTAGTCCCACTGAAAGTGTATATTAAAGATAGCATCGCCAAGGTTGAGGTAGCACTAGCCAGAGGCAAAAAGCTACATGACAAGCGAGAAGCTATAGCTCGTCGTGAGACCAAAAGAGAGATAGAACGAGCAATAAAAAGGCAAAGGGGGTAGTTTAGCTTAATCTACCTGCAGTAGATGGGGACGCGCGGGTTCGACAGGAGGAGTATGCTACAGGATTGCAAGCTGAGGTGCCACTACCCTCATAAAACAAGTGGCAACAAAACAAACGGCGAACCTGAATTCGCTCTTGCAGCCTAATTAAGCGGCTGCACATCCAACCCGACCTCGCCTCAACGGGTTGGGATTGGATGTCGAGAAGTTGAGGTGCCATCGCTCTGATGTCGATAAGGGTGGTGAAAGAGTTATCGACTGGTCTAGCTAGACTCGGTCAGCAGAGGTTAGCTAGGTAAGAAAAAGAGCTGACTAAGCTTGTAGGACATTCTGGGTAGCTTCTCTTGGACGGGGAGTTCAACTCTCCCCCGTCTCCACCATGAAATTTAGCAGCGCCAGCTTTACCAAGCTGGCGCTTTTTCTATAAGACAAAAAATATAACCTGAGCAGCTATTGCTACTCAGGTTACTTTGCAGTTGGTTCCGGATTATCAAAACGGCTATCAGCCGCCTAAATAGGCCTTCTTTACCTGTTCATTTTTAAGTAACTCTTTGGCATCGTCCTGTATAACAATATTGCCTGTCTCCAAAACATAGCCATGGTCAGCCAGACTGAGAGCAAGGCGGGCATTCTGCTCCACGAGAAGAATAGTTCTGCCCTCTGCATGAATATCCTTTATGATTTTGGCAATCTCCATAACTAATATCGGTGATAATCCCAGCGAGGGCTCGTCCAAGAGGAGCAACTTGGGATGGGACATCAGGGCACGCGCCATGGCTAGCATCTGCTGCTCACCGCCGCTCAAGGTGCCAGCCATCTGCTTTTCCCTTTCTTTTAGAACAGGGAAGTGGACGAAAGCTCCTTCCAGATCCTTCTCTATACCATCCTTATCCTTCCGCAGAAAGGCCCCCATAGAGAGGTTCTCCATTACCGTCATCTGGGGGAAAACCCTTCTTCCCTCAGGGACCATAGCCACTCCCGCCTCATTAATTTTTTCAGGTGGCAATCTATCTATTCTTGCACCTCCAAACCAGATCTCCCCTGTGGTGGGGTGCTTTAAACCGCAGACAGCCCTTAAAGTAGTGGTTTTACCCGCACCGTTGGCACCGATGAGGGTAATAATACCACCCTCATCCACCTCCATAGAGATATCCTCAATCGCAGCCACCTTGTGATAATAAACGCTGATACCCTTAATCTCGAGCAACAATATACCCACCTCCTAGTAGGAAGGATAATATATTTGAGCGCATTATGGCACAAACACCCTACCTTGTCAAGTGTGCGAAAGAGGCAAAAGAGCCTGTGAAAAAGCCTGCTAATGTTCAATTTGTTCGATCTGGTAACGCAGCTTGCCTGCTGGCGCTGTCACCTCTACTACCTCCCCCTGACCTCGACCAATAATAGCCTTACCTATAGGTGAGACACTAGAGATTTTGCCCCTAGCCGGGTTTACCTCCTTGGGACCGACCAGCATATAGCGCAGTTCTTCATTCGTTGCCAAGTTGCGCAAGATAACGCTGTCACCAATACTCACCTTGGAGGTATCCCCTTGGTTCTCATCAATAATGGTGGCCGATTTCAGAGTCTCCTCCAGCTCTCTAATCCGCCCCTCCAATTGTCCGTGTTGCTCCCTAGCCGCCTCCAGAGGAGCATTCTCACGGAAGTCCTTATCTGCCGCTGCCCTACGCATTTCGTCAATAGCCTTAGGGCGCTTATCCTTAAGGACAGCAAGCTCGGCTTCCAAGTCGGCACATCCCTGCCGAGTTAAGAAGACGGTTTCTGACGGAGTCCGCCCAGACAAAGGTTGAGGTGAGATTTTCCCCTTCCTGGTCTTAAGATGAATAGCGAGATTAATTTTACTCCACCCTTCCTTTTTGGCATAAATGAGGAAGGCTCGTATTAATTCGAGCTTTTTAGTGTAGTCAGCATCCGATAGTGATAGCCGTTCAGCATAGTTAGCTATATCTGGAGCAACAATCCCAACAAAAGGCCGTTCCCAGCCATACCAGTGAGCAAATCTATTTACCTCCTGCTGGCTTACTTCCCTGGCTTCAGGGGATAAGCTAACCAAAAAACGACTGGCTGCCTCGCCCAAGCTCGGACCTTGGTCTCCTCTACTCACTCTCAGGATGCCCTCCTCCAAATAATTGTTCAGTCCTATTCTACTATAAGCATTAACTATTTAAATAATAAATGGTAATTATTTAATCCCTAACTCAGAGCGAGTGTGAAGGAAACGCACCAGGTCATCACGGGCAATCAGCCCGATAACCCTCCCCTCACTTACTACGGGCACCTCGTTTATACCACTCTCATCCATCTGCTCTAGTACACTTAGAACATCCTGACTGGGATGAGCCGTCTTTAGCTTGTCAATCGGGGTCACTACATCCTTTACTTGGGTTACATCCCATTCTTGCCGGGGAACAGACTTAATATGCTGCAGGGTCAAAATGCCCTGGAGTCCACCCTCATCAGCCGCCATAAAAAGGTGGCACCCTCTGGGGAGGACGTACTCCTGAACCAATTGACTGATGGTGATATCTGAGGGAATTGCCGGACAGCTAACAGTCATCACCTGAGCAGCAGTAAACCTCTTGAGGGTTTCACGCCATTGAGCCTGACGATAGCTTGCTGAGGCAGCATTTTTCAAAAACCAGCCGATAAAGGCCATCCATACACCGCTAAACCAGTTAAACCAAGATAGACCAAATGGAGACAAATTAAACACAGAGAGTACAACTATAGTAATACCGCCCCCGATGAATGCGTAGCCCACACCCTCCCCTACTCGGGTGGCAATTCGGGTGGAGCGCCTATAATCACCGGTAAAGCGCCACACAGCGGAGCGGAAAAGACGCCCACCGTCTAGGGGGAAACCTGGAATCAAATTGAATGCCGCCAGGGCAAAATTCATGAACGCCAGCCACTGAACCATTCTGGCTACCGGCATAGACATGTCTGGGTTGAGAAACGAGATTAAACTAAATACTCCCCCAATGGCTAAGCTACAGAGGGGGCCAGCGGCCGCCATCTTTAACTCATCGTTAGGGCGTTTTGCCTCCCTAGTCATTTGAGCAACACCGCCAAACAGAAAAAGGGTTATGCTCTTTACCGGGATGCCGTTTGCCCTGCCGACAAGGCTATGAGCTAACTCGTGGGCAATTACTGAGCCAAAAAATAGCAAACAGGCAGCTATGCCCACAGCCCACCACAACAATGAATACCAGTAGGGGGAGACCAGCAAGAAAGTTAGCAAGGCAAATATTATGAACCAGCTGTAATGGAGCCTGAGCTGTATGCCAAAGACCTTACCT
>DAOWAU010000060.1 GCA_030634425.1 Dehalococcoidia bacterium | reverse complement strand
GCTGATAACGATGAGCCGGTGTTTTTGCTTCAGGAGTTGCTTGGTCTTTTGGATAAATCTGGGTAGCTGTCCGGCATAGCTGGGGGTGGGGGTGAAGTTTAACCGGCGTTGCTCTTCCTCGCCGGTATCCCAGGCGGTGAGGGTCAGGCACTGCCTCTTCTTTATTTCTGGCTCCAGCTCTTTCCAGGTGAAGTATGGTCTGGGGAAACGGGGTGGTAGCTCTCCCTGCTCTAGCTTCTCTGTGCGCAGCTCCTCGGCTTTGGCATCAAGGTCTTCTATGGCTGATTTGAGGTTGGATGGCTCGTCAAGGATGAGAAGGGCGTCGGGGGGTAGATAGCTCAAGATGCTGTCTTGGTTGAACAGGGGGGCATAAAACTGCATATTGCTCGGTCTCTGCTTATCCAGTAGCATCGCCAGTTCCTGCTCGAACTGCTGGCTGGCTCCGATGCTGTTGATGATTGACTCTAGCTCCGCTTTGTCGCCGAGTAATGGGGTCAATAGCTCTGTGGCTGGACCGATAGCTAATTCGGAGACTGCGCTTTGGGAGCGCTGATTTGTCGGGTCAAAGAGGCGGATGCTATCTATGGTGTCGCCATAGAACTCCAGCCTGGCGGGCAGGTCGCTGGAGGGTGGGTAGATGTCAACGATGCCTCCCCGATGGCTTATCGTGCCCGGCACCTCCACCATGCTTTCCACTCTATAGCCCATAGCCTCCCATCGACTCAGCAGCTCAAGCGGCTCGATGTCCATCCCCGCCTTTATGGTGTGGCAGGAGGAGGTGAAATCGCTATGCGGGGTTGTTTTCTGCATCAAGGCTGGGGCAGAGGCAACAATCAACGGGGCGTCTGCGCTCGGCTCTGTGTCGGTCAAAGCGGAGAGAACCTGGAGCCTTTCCATCTCGGTAGAGGTATCCGATGACACCCTCTGGTAGGGCAGGGTATCGGGCTCGGGGAAAAGCTTTATCTGATGGGAGTGGCACCAGGTCGAAAGTTGCTCATGAAGCTTTTTGCTGTTTTCCGGTTGTGCCGTGACCACCAGTAGCGGTCTTCTCAGGCTGTAGTATATAGCGGCAATGAGGTAGGGCTTGGCGGCATCAAGCACCGCTGCCCTGATATCGCCATCTGGTCGTTTTAGCTCGGCCGAAAGACGGCGATAGGAGGGCATCTCCTCAATTAGATTTAGCAGTTGATTCATTAAATACATTTTCTTCCCCAAACACCTCTAGGGCTAGCCGAAAACGACTAACCCTCCGAATAAATTTTAACACAGGGCAGGATACTAGGGAAGCTATAGGCCTTCTTGTCCAGTTAGACTTGGCTTGCTATAATGGAACAAATTCTGCTGGGTTTTATCAAAATGGCTAAGGTCAAGACTTCATCCTATCGTCGCATAGTAGCTAAGTTTGGCACCACCCTTCTCACTGGCGGAACTGACCGTCTGAGTGAGGAGGTAATGTCCAGCTTGGTGGCTCAGGTGGCACAGCTTCACAAGCAGGGGCTGGAGCTCATCGTCGTTTCTTCGGGGGCAATAGCCTCAGGCAGATATAAGCTGGGGCTATCCCAGAAGGTCAAGGGCATCCCCTTTAAGCAGGTGCTGGCTTCAGTGGGGCAAAGTCGCCTGATGTATTCCTATGAGCAACTGTTCGGCCAGCATGATATTACTGTGGCTCAGGCGTTGCTTACCAGGGCTGACCTTGCTGACCGTGCTGGTTATCTCAATGCCCGCAATACCCTTCTCGCTCTGCTTGAGCTAAGAACACTGTGTATTGTCAATGAAAACGATGTGGTGGCGGTGGACGAGCTTGATGAGGCTCAATTTGGTGATAATGATAATCTATCAGCTATGGTGGCTAATCTGGTTGACGCTGACCTACTATTGATTCTCAGCGATATCGCTGGACTATATACTGCTGACCCTTCCCGTCATCCTGATGCTCATCTTATTTCACAGGTGGACAGGATAGATGCTGAGATTGAGCGCATAGCGGCTGATACCCCCAGCAAGCTGGGCACTGGTGGCATGATTACCAAGATAGAGGCAGCCAAGCTGGCTACTGCCTCTGGGGCAACGGTGGTCATCGCTGATGGCAGGGAGGCTGATATTATCTTGCGGGTGGTTGCCGGTGAGGCGGTGGGCACTCGTTTCTCGCCCACTACCAGTAAGCTTGAGAGTCGTAAGCGCTGGATGCTCAGCGGCCTTTCCGCCAGGGGTAAGATAATAGTAGATGAGGGGGCAGCCCTGGCGTTAAAGAGACAGAAGCGCAGCCTGCTGGCTGTCGGCGTCGAACAGGTTGAGGGTCAGTTTCAGCGTGGTGATATCGTCAATATCTGTAATCCTGAAGGGTCTCGGCTTGGCTATGGCATAACCAACTATAGCTCGGCTGATATCGAATTTATTAAAGGAGCACACTCCGGGGAAATCGTCAGTCTTCTCGGTCACGACTATGGCTCCGAGGTAGTCCACCGTAATAACTTAGTGGTTCTTTAGAGGAGGTTTGAAATGGCCATAGGCAAACTTTATAAGTCTAGCAGCGAGGAGTTTGTTGCCAATGTTGATTACCGTTTCTACGATAAATCAGAAATGGGCTGGTGGGGGGAACTGGTGCTTACCGAATATAAGCGCCCTGATGAGAGTGCCTCCTATGTGATTGAGTTAGAGGATGGGCGGAGGGGTAAATGCTCTCTGAGAAAGAGGGTTAACCGGGCAGTGACTGGGGTTCCTCCACTCTACCGCTACCAGTTCAGGGGGCGGGGACGGCTTAAATAAAGGCGCTCAAACAGCTTGGTGGTATTAAGGGAGAGTTAGAGGGGTGAAGCCCCTCTCAAAAATACTTCCCCTTCCCCTTGACAAGGGGAAGGGGATATAGGGGATGGGGTTACCATATAAAAAGGAGTCGAAATATGAAATCAGCTGTAGAGGAGCTAGAAAAGAAGGTTAGGACGGTCAAGGCGGCCTCTCGCCGTATGGCCTACCTTTCCGCCGAGGTTAAGAATAAAGCTTTACATAATATTTCTAATGACCTGTTAGCCAGAAAGGATGAAATCCTGGCGGCTAATCAGATTGACTACAAAGAGGGCGAGGCATCTGGTATGGGCGTGGCTATGCTTGACCGATTGATGCTGGACTCCAGTCGCCTGGAGGGCATTGCTCAGGATGTGCTGGCAGTGGCTGCCCTTCCTGACCCGGTGGGTGAGGTTTTTGATATGCGTACCTTGCCCAATGGCTTGCAGCTCGGTAGGAAACGAGTTCCTCTGGGGGTAATCGGTGCCATTTACGAGAGCCGACCCAATGTTACCATAGATATCTCCGCCCTTTGCCTGAAATCGGGTAATGCCCTCATCCTCAGGGGTGGCAAGGAGGCAATTCACTCCAATAGCGCCCTGGCCGGGGTGGTTCAGCAGGCGGCAACCAGGGCCGGGGTTCCTGAGGGGGCGGTGCAGTTTATTGACAACCCTGACCGAGCCCTGGTCGACCACCTTCTCAAGATGGGTGGTGCTATTGACTTGATTATCCCTCGGGGTGGGGCTGGACTGATAAAGTTTGTTACTGAGAATGCCACCATGCCTGTAGTTAGCGGTGGGATTGGTGTCTGCCATACCTATGTGGATAAGAGTGCTGATGTGGACAAGGCAGTGGCGATAGCCTTTAATGCCAAGGTGCAGCGTCCCACTGTTTGCAATGCTTTGGATACGTTGCTGGTTCATCAGGATATTGCCCAGCGCTACTTGCCTCTGGTGGCGGCGGAGTGGGCCAAGGCTGGGGTGGAGATGCACTGTGATGAGAAGGCTTTGTCTATCCTCAAGTCGTGTCCCTCCCTGAAACTGGTCACGGCTACGGACGAGGATTGGGGCAAGGAGTTTCTTGCGCTGGTGGCGGCGATAAAGGTGGTCAACTCCCTGGATGAGGCGCTGGAGTATATTGAGCGCTATAGTTCAGGGCATTCTGAGGCTATTGTTACCGAGGAGTATCAGGCGGCAATGCGTTTCCTCAATGAGGTGGATGCTGCCTGTGTCTATGTTAATGCCAGCACCCGCTTCACTGATGGTGGTCAATTCGGCCTGGGGGCTGAGGTTGGCATTAGCACCCAGAAGCTACATGCCCGTGGTCCGCTGGGGGTAAAGGAGCTGACCAGTTATAAGTGGATTATCTTCGGCAGCGGGCAGGTAAGACCTTAACTGGTACTCACTTAACCACCACGGTCAAGGCAAAGGTGAGCATCGGCTCTGCCTCTCCACCCTCCCAAGGGTGGGTATATTCCATAGATATGGTGCTCATGCCTTTCTTTAGTGCCTTGAAAGTCCACACTTCCTGTCCAGGGGTACCAGGAGGTGGTGGGGGCTCACTTTGCGGGGACACATATTTGTGACCCGTCTCCTGTACTACAGTTTGGTCACTAATTTGTGCCTCTGACCACTGGCGCCCTTCTGACGGGCAAGAGTACAAAGTTATTGTCAATGAGCCGTCAACAAGAACTTTGACTTCTTGGCTAATATGCTGCTCCTTCTTAAAGTCATCCCAGGAAACATTTACCGATACTTGCTTTGAGGCTGGCGAACAAGCAGATAGGCAGAGGGAGATGGCAACCAGGATACCAATCGGGATTAGCTTTGATTTCACTTTCCCTTACTTAAACTTGCAACTCGGGATTTGTCGTCTTATTTATGGTGTTCTTATCGCCTCTAAGGCAGCTTGTTGGGCTTCAAATAGTTGCTTGATGCCTTTTTCCGCTAGGGAAAGTAAGGAATCTATGGACTCCTTGGCGAACGGCTTGCCTTCAGCTGTGCCTTGAATTTCGGCAAAGTTTCCCTCACCGGTCATTACCACGTTGAAGTCAACCTCAGCGTTGCAGTCTTCATCGTAGCACAGGTCGAGCATCATATAGCTGTGCACAATGCCCACGCTGACGGCAGCCAACGCAGTCTTCATGGGTATATCTGATATTATCCCTATACTTGCCAGATTTTGTAATGCTTGATATAAGGCTACGTAGGAACCAGTAATGGCAGCGGTTCTGGTGCCGCCATCAGCTTGAATC
>DAOWAU010000005.1 GCA_030634425.1 Dehalococcoidia bacterium | reverse complement strand
GCGAAGGAAGATATTAGGCGGTGCTGACCTTAAGACCAACATCCTCTCCATGATTAGAGAGGAACTACAAGGTATAGTGGCAGCCCGTATCCCCGATGAGCACGGCATTGATTGGGACCTGGAAGGCTTAATTGCTGATGTTGGCGCTATTTTCCCCTTACCACCTGAGCTCAATGCCGATGCCCTCTCCCAGCTCAAGCCGGAGCAGATTGAAGCCAGGCTTATCGAGCAGGCAGAGGCTCTATATGAGCAGCGGGAGAAGGAGTTTGAACCAGATAAAATGAGGGTGCTGGAGAGGTTAGTCATGCTCCGCATCATAGACAGCCTGTGGGTGGAGCACCTGACCAGGATGGAGGAAATGCGCCAGGGGATAGGGTTTATGGGGATAGCTCAGAGAGACCCGCTGGTTGCCTATAAGAGGCAGGGGCACGAGCAATTCCAGTTTTTGTTGTCCACCATCCAGCATGATGTAGCCCATATCATATACCGCGCTCGTATTGAAAAGAAGGAAGCCCCCCGCCCGGCGCCATCCCCCATGGCTCAGGTTGCCTCCGGTGCTGGTGGTGGCACTAAGGTTAAGAAGCGGGTGAGGGTTGGAGGCAAGAAGATAGGGAGAAATGACCCCTGCCCCTGCGGCTCAGGCAAGAAGTATAAGTACTGCTGCGGAAGGTGAGATCGGGGCAGTGAACAATAAGGAGATTGCCAAGGTATTTCAGGATATCGCTGACCTTCTTGAGCTTAAAGAGGAGAACCCGTTTAAGATAAGGGCTTACCAGAGGGCGGCTCGTTCTATTGACCACCTGCCCGTAGAGGCGGAGCGGCTGGTGGCTGACGGCAAGCTTAGAGAGGTCCCCGGGGTAGGGGAGGCGATTACCAAGAAGATTACCGAACTGGTAACCACGGGCAAGCTCGGCTTCTATGAAGAGCTGAAGGCTGAGTTCCCCGAGGGGATTAGCACCCTGCTTGATGTCCCCGGCATTGGCCCCAAGACAGCCATGTTGCTCACTAAAGAACTTGACATAAAGTCAATAGATGAGCTGGAGGTGGCTATAGTGGGGGGTAAGGTCACTATCTTACCCCGTATGGGGGATAAAACGGCGGAGAATATTCTGCACCAGATTCAGGCGGTGCGGAGGAAGAAAAAGAGCCAGCGTATTCCTCTCGGCGAAGCCTTGCCTGTAGCAGAGGAGATTTCAGCCGGTCTCGCTCCTGTGCCTGGATTGCGCAATTTCACCCCGGCGGGGAGTCTGCGCCGCTTCTGCGAGTCGGTGGGCGATATCGACCTTATGGGCACGGCAGATAATGCCACGGAGGCAATCCAAGCCTTCACTGCCTTGCCTCAGGTCAAGGATGTTTTAGCCAGTGGCAAGACCAAGGCAAGCGTGCTTGTTTCCGGGGGGCTTCAGGTTGACCTGAGGATAGTGGAGCATGACTCCTTTGGCTCCACCCTGCAGTATTTCACCGGCAGTAAGCAGCATAATATCGACCTCAGGGAGAGGGCGCACCGGATGGGACTGAAGCTATCTGAGTATGGCATCACCAATCTGGAAACCGGGGAGCTGGAGAAGTTTGCCACCGAGGAGGCTTTTTATCAGCGGCAGGGTCTGGAGTTTATCCCCCCTGAGATAAGAGAGGGTGGACAGGAGGTAGTAAGGGCGGAGCGGGGCACTATACCCAGGCTGATAGAATTGTCTGATATCAAGGGCGACCTCCATGTTCATACCAACTGGAGCGACGGGCGTGACAGCATTGAGGCCATGGCTCTGGCTGCCAGAGCCCTTGGCTATCAGTATCTGGGCATTGCTGAGCACTCGGTGGGGCGGGGTATCGCTCACGGGCTAGATGTCGAGCGGGTGAGGCAGCAAATAGCGGAGATAGAGCAGCTCAACCGGAAAATTGAGGGCATCCGTATTCTCAGTGGCATAGAGGTTGATATTCGCGCCGATGGTAGCCTGGATATGCCCGCCGAGCTTCTTGCTGAGCTGGATATTGTGATTGCTGCGGTGCATTCGGCGATGAACCAGAGTCAGGAGCGGATGACCAGACGGATTATCGGGGCGATAGAAGACCCTAATGTAGATGTGCTTGCTCATCCTACCAGCCGCCTGTTACCTGATAGGGAGCCGGTGGCGGTAGATATGGAGGCTGTCCTTCAGGCGGCGGCTAAAACCGGTACCATCCTGGAGATCAATGCTATGCCCAGTCGGCTGGACCTCAAGGATATTCATGCCTATCGGGCGAGGGAGCTGGGGGTAAAACTGGCAATTAATACCGATGCCCATAGCACCGGGCATCTGAAATTTATGCGTTTTGGGGTGGGGGTGGCTAGGCGGGGATGGTGTCAGAAACAGGATATATTGAACACCAGACCCTTGGATGAGATAATATCTTATCTAGAGGATTAATCTAAGGCTTTTCCTGATAAGCGGCTTTGGGAGGTATTAAGAGGGTAGTTTCTATGGAGAAGACATCCACTAGCAATACCGAGCTAATAGGGCATTTGGAACAGGCTATCACCGGTGGCAAACACTGGTATATCGCCCTGCTCGAGGCTATCGGGATGTGGACTGTTGCCGAAGAAGTCCATAACCAGCGCCGTTATTGTTACCTTATCGCTGGTGAAGCATTTGATTGGCTCCTTCTGGCCGAGCGTCTGTGCGATGCGGTGGATGGTTTGTTGCCTGACGATGAGAAGAGTACTCTTCTTTTTTATGGGAAACCACCGCTTAAGCTAACTGCGGAGAAATTCAGGGAGCTTATCGGCAGGGCTAAGTATCGTCAATATCTTAACTACTTCTATGGCATCACTGTGGAGGAGGCTTTGATTCTGGCGGCGCAGGAGGAGGTGCGCAAGGAGAGGCGGTCTTTAGGTTATAATAATGAGCACGATGTGGTTAATGAGGCCTGTCGGCGAATATATGGGACTGCTGAAACGGAATTACTCAAACGTTTCCGCAAAGATAAGGGCTACCCTCGTCTTAAATCTATCAGCCTAACCGAGTTAAAAGAGTTTACCTATTGGCTATTTAAATATAGGCTGAATAACTGTGATAAAGCCCGCATCGCCAGTGATACTAAGAAAGCACTGCGGCAGCTAAATATTAATGGTTTTCCCCAGCGAGTCCCTATTATCGGTCGATAGATTTAATCCCTTCCCTCTACCAGGGTGGTGACCACTGATGGATCAGCCAGGGTGCTAGTGTCACCCAACTCCTCGGTTTGGCCAGCGGCTATCTTGGTTAGTATCCGCCTCATAATCTTGCCGCTTCTTGTTTTGGGTAGACCATCGGCAAACTGGATCTTATCCGGGGTAGCTATCGGACCGATTTCTCCACGCACGTGAGTGGCTAGCTCCTTCTTGAGGGCATCGCTCTTCTTAACGCCAGTGTTGAGGGTAACGAAGGCATATATCCCCTGTCCCTTGATGTCGTGAGGCATACCAACGACGGCAGCCTCTGCCACCAGCTTATGAGATACCAGAGCACTCTCAACCTCGGCGGTTCCAATGCGGTGCCCTGAGACGTTAATAACATCATCTATACGACCCATTAGCCAGTAGTAACCGTCTTCGTCCACCCTAGCTCCGTCTCCGGCAGTATATACCCCCGGGAATCGAACGAAGTAGGTCTCCTTAAATCTCTTTGGGTCACCATATACCCCTCGCATCAATCCTGGCCAGGGCCTCTTAATTACCAGGTAACCACCTTCGTTGATGCCTGCTTCCGAGCCATCCTCCCTAAGCACTGCCGGTACGATGCCTGGGAAGGGTAACGAGGCCGACCCTGGTTTGAGGGGACCAACTCCGGCTAGTGGGGTGATCACGTGACCACCAGTTTCAGTCTGCCACCAGGTATCAACAACCGGGCACCTGTTGTGGCCAATCACACTGTAATACCACATCCAGACTTCGGGGTTAATAGGTTCACCAACCGTTCCCAGGATGCGCAGACTGCTCAAGTCGTGTTTGTTAGGCCACTCATCTCCTTCTTTCATTATAGCGCGAATAGCGGTGGGGGCAGTGTAGAAAATATCAACCCTGTATTTCTCCACAATTTTCCAGAATCTATCTGGGTGGGGATAGTTTGGCACACCTTCAAACATCAGGCTGGTTGCGCCCAAGGCTAAGGGCCCATACACAATGTAACTGTGGCCAGTTACCCAGCCGATGTCTGCGGTGCACCATAAGGTATCTTCCTCCTTTATATCAAATACCCACTTAGTCGTTTGGTAGCAGTAGAGGAGGTAGCCGGCTTGAGTATGGAGTACGCCCTTAGGCTTTCCGGTGCTGCCGCTGGTATATAAGATGAAAAGCGGGTCCTCAGCGTCCATGACCTCTGGCTCACAATATGGCTTGATGTCCTCCGCGTTTATCTCGTCGTGCCACCAGTAGTCGCGCCCTTCCTGTATATTTACTCCAATATCAGCCCTCTTTACCACAATCACATCCTTTACCTTTGGGCAGGACTCGAGGGCTTGGTCGGCATTATCCTTGCTCCTGATTATCTTGCCGCCGCGGTAGTAACCGTCGGAGCAAATGAGAAACGTGGAATCACAGTCAATAATTCTATCTCTCAATGCGTCGGCACTGAAACCACCAAAAACAACGCTGTGGATGGCGCCAATGCGAGCGCAGGCTAGCATGGCAATTGGTAGCTCAAGAACCATGGGTAGATAGATAGAAACCCGGTCACCCTTTTTAACACCGTGCTTTTTGAGGACGTTGGCAAACTTGCATACCTGGTAATACAGCTCCTGATAGGTAAGGGTCTTGCTATCACCGATGTCTCCTTCCCAAACCAGTGCTGCCTTGTTTTTTCTCCAGGTGTTGAGATGCCTGTCCAAGCAGTTAGAGCTAACATTGAGCTTACCACCCAGAAACCACTCATGCTTGCCTTCCTTAAAGTCCTCCACCAGAACCTTATCCCACTTTTTGAACCAGTCCAGTTGTTCTGCCATCTTTCCCCAGAATCCCTCAGGGTCATCGATGGACTGTTGATAAATCTTTTTATATTCAGCCATACTCTTGATGTATGCCTTTTTGCTGAGTTCCTTCGGGGGGTTAAGCTCCCTTTGCTCTGCCATCATGGAGGTGATTGCTGTTGCTTTTTCCAACTCCGAACTCCTTTACTCTCCATCTATGCATGCCCTTTTGCCCCAATTGCGGTGAGCTATGTTTTCACTGGCTTTCCATTGGTTAGTCTTGTGCCGTAACACCCAGGCATTGCATATATGCCGCATGTAGTCTATGGGCGACCACTCTAGCTACTCCTTGATATACCACACAGCCCCCCTTGGGATTGGTAGAAAGCAAATTGACTAGGTCATGCCCATTAAAAGCTAATACCTTTGTTTTTTCTATAGCCTTAGCTGTGGCAGTGGCAAGGTGTGGTGGTATAGCAGCTTCCCAGCCAAAGGTCTCAAAATTACAGACTGCCTGAAGCTGGCGGTGGGACAGTGAGCCTGGTTCTAGAATAATCCCCACCAAGCCCTCTTCAATGACATATAATTTATCTATAATTGTATTCGCCCTGTGTATAATTGCCCCCGGCTCGTATACTTCAGCAGCACACATCTTCTCTACTAAGCTGAGTTGCTCATGGCTTAGCTCGCGGAACAGGTCAGACCTTTCTAGTATCTCCAATTTATCCATTCCCTCTCCTCCTTTTATGGATATTATGGCTTGCTTGCCGAAATAATAATTATATACTAATCCCCGAGGCTTAAGCAAACCAGTCTGCCTGGAATTCAAGGGTAAATCATGTTCATTAGAGGGCAGGCTGGAGCTATAATCAGAGGTAGGCAAAGGAACAACGATAACCGTTGAGGTTCCTGTTTAACGGTGAAGTCCCTCAGTTTCTCGCTTACTTGGAATCAGTTTGATATTCAGTAAGCTGCTCTTTGAGCCTCTCCAGTTTGTCCCTTCTTGTAGCCAGTCTATCCTGTTCTTTATCCACAACAGCTGCCGGTGCCTTGGTGAGAAAGGCTCTGTCCTTGAGCCTGGCTTCAAGTCGGGCTACCTCAGCCTGGATTTGTTCTATCTCTTCCTTTAGTCGTTTCTTCTCAGCCTCCAGGTCGACCATGCTCTCCATAGGTATGACGACCTCGGTCTCTTTGAGCACTAGTACCAGGGCGTTTTCCCTTTGCTCACTTTTCTGTCTGCTATCAAGGAAGGTAAGCGGTTTTGCCCTGGCCAAGGTCTGGATAGTTTGGGAATAGGGGGTGATGGCTGGGGTAAGCTTGCCGCCATAGATTTGGGCTTCAATCCACTTCGTCCTCTCCACTTTGTATTGAGCACGGGCATTACGGATGGAGTGGATTATCTCTATGATAGATTCCATAACTCGCTCCGCTTCTGGGTCAGTGGCTATCCCTCTAGCCTCAGGGTAGGGGGTGACCATTATCGATTCAGCCCCTTGCTCAGGCAGGTGCTTTTTCAGCTTTTGCCACAGCTCTTCAGTGATGAAGGGCATAAAGGGGTGTAACAGACGCAGCGAGGTCTCTAGGATATAGACCAGCGGGGGCAGAGGTGATACTGTCCCCTTATCCGCAGGGCGAAGACGAATCTTGGCTATTTCAATATACCAGTCGCAGAATTCACCCCACAGGAAATCGTGAATTTGCCTCTGGGCTTCCCCAAAATGGGAGTCTTCCATAAGACCGGTTACAGTTGATATGGTTTTGCTCAACCGACTTAGAATCCAGCGGTCCTCTGTCGGAAGTTTCTCTGGTGAGAGTTTATAATACTCATTCCAAGCTGCTGCGAACTCTTCTTGGGCTGGGAGGCTTCTGATGATAAATCGGGCGGCGTTCCATAGCTTGTTGGCAAAGTTGCGTCCTGCTTCCAGCTTGGCTGGGGTTAGCTTAATGTCATTCCCCGGTGATGTGCCTGTGGATAGAGCGAAGCGCAGGGCATCAGTGCCATATTTCTCCAGGGTGTCAACCGGATTGAGCACATTACCCCTGACCTTGCTCATCTTCTCTCCCTTCTCATCGCGCACCAGACCATGGAGGTAGACAGTGCGGAAGGGGATGTCACCGGTATTCTCCAGACCCATCATAATCATTCTGGCTACCCAGAAGAAGAGGATGTCATAACCGGTTTCCATCACCGTGGTGGGGTAGAAGTAGCCTAAATCCTCGGTATCATCGGGCCAGCCCAGAGTGGAGTGAGTCCATAGCGCTGAGCTAAACCAGGTGTCAAGAACATCCGGGTCCTGTTCTATATTGGCTGAGCCGCAGTGACCACAGGACTTGGGGTCTTCCATAGTTACTGTTAGCTCATCGCAGTCCCGACAGTACCATACTGGAATTCGGTGCCCCCACCATAACTGGCGGCTGATGCACCAATCGCGAATGTTCTCCATCCAGTTGAGATAGACCTTGTTAAAGCGCTCAGGGATAATCTCAATGCGCCCATCGGTAACAGCTTCGATAGCCGGTTGGGCTAAGGGTTTTGTCTTGATAAACCATTGTTTGCTGGCTATGGGCTCAATAACCGTCTGGCAGCGCTCGCAGTAGCCCACCGAGTGAACGTAATCCTCGGTTTTCACCAGAAGCCCGTCCCGGTCTAAGTCGGATAGTATCGCCTCGCGGCAGGAGAATCGGTCGAGTCCGACATAGGGTCCGGCATTTTCATTCATGGTAGCATCCCGGTTCAGTATGTTTACCAGAGGCAGTCCCTGACGCTGGGCTACTTCAAAGTCCACCGGGTCATGAGCCGGGGTGATTTTAACCGCCCCGGTGCCAAACTCGGGGTCAACAGCCTCATCAGCCAGGATGGGTATCACCCTGTTCAGTATGGGGAGGACGACCTTTTTACCTCTCATAGCCTTGAACCGTTTGTCTTCGGGGCTTACCGCTACGGCGGTATCACCTAGTATTGTCTCCGGTCGAGTGGTAGCTACGGTGATAAAGTCCTTGTCGCCTTCAGTCATGGGGTAGCGGACGTAGTATAGGTGCCCGTTTACCTCTTTGTGCTCCACCTCAAGGTCGGAGAGGGCGGTGGCACAGCGGGGGCACCAGTTTATTATCCGTTCCCCCCGGTAGATTAGGCCTTTGTTATAGAGACGGACAAAGGTGGTCCGGACTGCTCGGCTCGGTCCTTCATCCAGGGTGAACTTCTCCCGACTCCAGTCGCAGGAAGCCCCCAGCCTTTGGTGTTGCTCGGCGATAGTCTGGTGGCATGTGTCTGCCCAGTTTCTCATTCTCTCCAGGAACTTCTCTCTGCCCAGCTGGTGGCGGTCCACCCCTTCTTCAGCCAACATCTGCTCCATCACCACCTGAGTAGCGATACCAGCATGGTCAAAGCCGGGAAGCCATAATGTCGGCTCACCCTGCATTCGGCGCCAGCGGGTCATAATATCCTCTAAGGTGGCGGTTAGGGCATGCCCGATGTGAAGCTCACCGGTGACATTGGGCGGTGGCATAATGATAACGAAGGGTTTCTTTTTATGGTCTATCCTGGGGGCGAAGTAGCCCTTCTTCATCCAGAATTTGTACCAATTTTGTTCAACCTTCCCCGGCTCATAGGCCTTGGGCATGTCATATTCAGCGTTAGATGATTCAGTCATGGTTGCCTTTCCAGGAATTGCTTAGCGAGCCCATCCCATCTTCTCTCAACTCCCCTTTACAGACAGCAGCCTCACCACCTTGCTCAGTATTCTATCCGCTACCTCTCTTTTGGTGAGCAGGGGCAGGTCTTCTACGTTGCCCTGTTTGTCTATCAGGGTTACCTTATTGGTATCGGTGCCAAAGCCGCTTGAGGCATCGGTGATGTCATTGGCCACGATGAGGTCAAGTTTTTTCCCCTTCAGCTTTTGTTTGGCGTTGGCTACTATATTCTCGCTTTCGGCGGCAAAGCCGACCTTGAGGAATTTGCCCTTTACCTCGGACAGGATATCCGGCGTCCTGATTAGCTCCAGGGTCAGGGCAGGGCTTTTCTTCTTGAGCTTGGTTTTGGCTGCGCTTTTCGGCTGGTAGTCGGTTACCGCAGCCGCCATAATTAGGGCATCGGCCTTGGCTACTGCTCTGGCTACTGCCCCCTTCATCTCGGCAGTGGTCCTTATATGGGCGGTTTCTACGCCTGCTGGTTCCGGGAGGAGGGTGGGGGCGGCGATTAGCCTGACCTCAGCTCCTCTATCTCTGGCTGCTTCAGCCAGAGCGTAACCCATTTTGCCTGAGGAACGATTTCCAATGTGGCGGGCGGGGTCAATAGGTTCCTGGGTGCCGCCAGCAGTAACTACGATGCGTTTACCTGCCAGGTCTTTGCGTCGGCTCAATACTTGGCCGATGGTGTCTATGATTTTGTCAGTCTCTGACAGACGTCCCAAGCCTACCTCACCTGAGGCTAACCAGCCGTACTCAGGGCCAACAATAGTAAAGCCTCTGGCTTTAAGCTTGGTCAGGTTTTGTTGAGTGATTGGGTTGTGGAGCATACTGGCATGCATGGCTGGGGCGACAATAACCGGTGCCTCAGTAGCCAGCACGGTGCAGGTAAGCTCATCGTCGGAGATACCGTTTGCCAGCTTGGCGATAACGCAGGCTGTGGCCGGAGCGATAACCACTATATCGGCCGCCTCAGCCAGGGCGACATGCTCAATGCTGAACTCAGAGGCTAACTCAAACATATCAGTTACCACCGGTCGGCCAGTAATGCTGCGGAGGGTTAATGGGGCTATGAACTTGGTAGCTGCCTCGGTCATCACTACCTCAACCTTAGCTCCAGCTTGAGTTAATTTGCTGGCGATGTCAGCTGCCTTATAGGCTGCCACACTCCCGGTTATCCCCAGTATCACTGTCTTGTTAGCTAGTATAGTTGTCATTTTATTCAGTCTTATTCATCAGATAGATGAGCCTCAATCCAATCAGTGCCAGATTGGGGTTTACCACATCGATTACTGGCGTTTCTTTAGCTATAAGTTCTGCCCAGCCCCCGGTAGCTACTACCTTCGCCTTTCCTCCCAGCTCTTTCTGGATGCGAGCCACCATGCCTTCAATAAGCCCTGCATAGCCGAAGAGAATCCCTGATTGCATGGCAGCAATGGTGCTGGTGCCAATAGCATGTTTAGGACGGACTAATTCCACTCGGGGTAACATGGCTGCTTGTATAAACAGAGACTCGGCGGCGCTATCTATGCCTGGGGCAATAGCCCCTCCCAGGTAATCGCCTTCTTTGGATACCGCATCAAAGGTAGTGGCTGTTCCCAGGTCGGTAATGATTACCGGACCACCGTAGAGGTGGTGGGCAGCGGTGGCGTTGACAATGCGGTCAGTGCCCACCTCTCTGGGGTTGTCCATGCGGATGCTTACCCCGGTCTTGACCCCGGCTCCTACTACCAGTGGCGAGATGTGGAAGTATCGCTGAAATAATTCTCTATAAGTGGCTATTAGTGGCGGGACGACGCTGCACAGAGCCACCTGTTTAACGGCAGAGGTGTCTATACCTTGGTGGCGTAGCAGATTAAGCAATATGGCGGCATACTCATCTGCCATACGGTGAATACTGGTAGCCATATGCCAGGTAGCGTGAAGCTCCTCGTCTTCAAAAAGGCCTAAAGTGGTATCGGTATTCCCAATATCAATAGCTAACAGCATAACATCCCTATCTGTCTTCACTCGCCGCTTGAAGTGTAGCAATACTCTGGGCGGAGGTCAACCTTCTTTGTTTGACATAATGTGAAATACGCATAGTTAAAACGGGGCAGGTTTATTTGGTTAACTGTTGTTTGGGGGATGTTTGCCAAATTTACTCAGCTTTTCCCTCATCCTCTGCCAGTGAGTTCCTCTCCAGTAGATGCGGTGGCAACTGGGACACTCCATAAATTGATTTTGTGTCTTAAAAACAAAGGGTGGCACCAGGTCTTTCACCTGTTCCTTATCCTTCTCTACAAGGGGTTGGTTGCATTCTAAACAGACAGAAAACGGCTTAAACTGGCAATCTAGGTGGAGGTTATCTACTACCTGTTGCATCTGCTGCTCAGGTTGGTCGCTCTGGATAAGGATAGCCTTGAGCTGCCCCCTGGTTATTACTCCTCTTTTCATAATCTGCGTATCTTTGGTGAGTATTACCCTTCCCTCAGCCAGAGCAATGGCTACCATACGGGAATCATTACTGCCATTAAAGAACAGGGTGTCATATCCCATTATCCTCAGCCACTTAGCCAGCTTGCCCACATTAGTGTCCACTATAAATTTCCACATCGCTTATCGCCCTCACCCCTCCCATTTCCCTTATCGCTTGTTGGTGGGCTATTTTTTATAGGTTAAGTTGCATCCCCTCACGGGCTAAGGTGATGGGGCTATTTAGGGCTTTGGTCACTACGGCTAATTCAGCCTTTATCTCCTCCTCTAGGGTGGGGGTCATGTGAACCAGGACTACCTGGGGCAGGTAGTCCTTAACCTCCTGGAAGGTGACTAGCTCCTGCTTGAGCAGACTGGGAGTAAGGTGCCCTGTCCTTTTAGCCTCTTCTTCATACCTATTCGATCCAATAATCTCGGTGATGAGCAGTTGGGGTGATACATACTTCCAGCAGTCAGCTAAACCCGGCCCGGTATCCCCGGTATAAAATACCGTTTTACCCTCCGGGGAGGTAACCTGATAGCCAACGGTGGGGACGGAGTGATTTGCTTCGGTGGCTAGGATACTGTAGCCTTCAATCTGCTTACTCCGGTATGGTTCTATTATGGTGAACTTAATTGTTGGGTTCTGTTCCGGCTTTTCCAGGAAGTTAGGATAAAGCTCGCCATTTAGCAGGTGAGCGGTAAGGGCATCGTATACCGGTTGTATAGAGTAGATATTGATAGTGGCGTGGTGAAGATAAAAGTTTATGCCCAGAGCGGGGATATCTCTAATATGGTCGTAATGGTGGTGGGTGAGCAAGATTGCCTTGAGTTTTTGCTGTGCCTCAAAGGATAAACTGGAGGTAAGCCCACCGGCATCTATGGCTAGGATGTCATCGATTAGCAGACTGACGAACTTTGTGCTTTGTGATTCGCAATTATGGGCACCCAGGAATTGGATATTCATTACTAAATCCAGCGCCGACGATGGAAGAAGTAGAGCATACCACCAATAATACCTGCCATAATAAGGCTTATGTAGAGGAGGGATTGGCTTGACTTTTGGAATGGTAGCGGAATGTTCATCCCCCAGATACTGGCGATTAAGGTAATGGGGAAGAAGATAGTAGCCACGATAGTCAGTATTCGCATAATTTCATTGGTGCGATTGTTAGCCAGTGAATCATGGGTATCATTTAGCCCTTCGATTATCTCTTTATGTTCGTCTAAGCCATCCCAAATCCTATCTACATGGTCAACCGTATCTCCGAAGTAAACTGCCAAATCGGTCTTGCTAAAGCGGCGAGCCCTGCGTTCCAGACTGCCAATAACAGCCCTCATGGGCCAGATGATGCGGCGAAAGGCGATAACATCACGCCGAAGCATGGAGATTTCCTTAATTTGGCTACGTGTTTTGTTGGAGAAGATACTGTCTTCAACATCCTCAATATTGGCGCCAATCTTATTCAAGATTGGCAGGCAGTAGTCAACCAGCCTGTCAGTTATACGGTAGAGGAGATAGGCAGAGCCTTGACCGAGATGCTCCTGCCGCGATTCCTCGTCAATCTGGCACTCTTTGAACAGCTTTACTAGCGGCTTAAACTCCCCTTTATGAAGGGTAATCAGGTAGTTTTGACCGATAAATATGGATAACTGGCTGGGTGCAGTCACCCGTGCTTCTTTGTAGAATACGGGGAAGTGGAAGACTAAAAACAGGTAGTCTTTATACTCGTCTATTTTAGGGCGCTGTATCCGGCTGAGGCAGTCGTCTAAATCCAGGGGGTGGAAGGGGTAGTTTTGTGCCAGGTACTCGGTTTCCTTTTCCGTCGGGTGTTCAATGTTGACCCAGGTCAGGTCACCCCAGCTGACTGACTCCAGATTTAGCCCTTCTTCCTTTTTAACCTGAGGACTAGTCATGATGAATCACCTTTTAAATATAGTAGCCTATTTTAGCACAATTATTGCTGGATGACACCTATCCTGGTATACTAAAAAGGTATTTTTTGAATTAGTCGAGGTTGGGGATGAAGTCCGCTAAGCTCCCGTGGAGACACAGGTTCTCCCTCAGGATTAAGAAGGCGCTGGGAAAGAATATTTTTCTCTGTGACAGCTGTAAGTGGAACTGGCGGGGGGCGTGTCATGACCCGGCGCGTCCCAATGCTACTTGGTGTCCTGATTATGAAAAGCGAGGAAGGTAGTATATCTCTTCCTGACTCTGTTCTCCCTAAAGGTCTCTATCAAGTTTGACAGCTATTTTGAGGTGTGATACTATCATAGCTCGAAAGTAGAGATATCTCTTCGAGCCTATTCTCCTAAGGGCAACTATGGAGATTGGCCGGTAGGGTATCACTGGAAACGGTGGTGCCTCCCGTGTTTGGAAAGGAGAGCTCATGCTAATATTTGTGTCATTTAGAGCGCCTCTTTCCGAGGTGCTTTTCCATTTGGTTTCCTTTTACCAAAATCCGGGAGGATTGCATTGAAAAAGTCTTTTCGCTATTTAGCAGTAACCCTTACCCTTGTAAGCGTGCTGGCTGCTACTATTGGCTGTGTTGCCCGGGGGGCTGAGCCACTCCCACCGAAAGAGAGGCTGCGTCTAGCCACTACTACCAGCCTTTATGACACCGGCCTTTGGGAATACCTTGAGCCAATATTTGAGAAAGAGTATAGCGTTGAATTGGATATTTTGTATGCCGGAACCGGCATAGCCCTGGAATATGGGCGCCGAGGAGATGTGGATGTCATTACTGTACATTCGAGGAGCCACGAAGAAGAATTTATCGCTGAGGGGTATGGCGTGGAGCGGGTTCCTTTTGCCTATAACTATTTCCTCATCGTTGGGCCAGCAAGCGACCCGATAGGCATTAAGGGCATGGTACCTGAGGATGCCTTCAGGAGGCTTGCTGATGCCGAAACAGCAGCTTTCATATCTCGCGGCGACGACTCAGGAACCCATGGCAAAGAAAAGGCAGTCTGGGAAAGCGCCGGCTATGACTATGAAGCTGTCCGCAGTGCCGGGCAGTGGTATATAGAGGCTGGCAGAGGTATGGGTCCCACCTTGCTTATGGCCAGCGAAAAGCGGGGATATACCCTGACTGACGTGGGGACTTTCCTTGCCTATAAAGGCAAAATCGATCTGGTACCTGTCGTGGACAAAGGTAGCATACTGCTTAACGTTTACTCGGTCATTGCCTGTAATCCTGAGGAGAATCCTTCGGTGGATTATGAAGCGGCAAATAACCTGGTGAGGTTTCTTACTTCACCTGAAATACAGGAGTTAATCGGCAACTACGGTGCCAGAGAATATGGTATGTCTCTATTCACCCCTTGTGCTGAAGCTGAACCTCAATCTTAAGAATCCATCGGTGAGAAGATACATTGGATGAACTATGGCAAGGAATAGTTAAAGCAGTACAGCTTATCGCATCTCTTGACTCGGAAGTGTTAGAGATAACCAGGTGGTCTCTAGCTATTTCAGCGACCTCTTGCAGTATCGTTACCCTAATCTCGATACCGCTGGGTAGCCTTATCCATTTTTCTCGCTTTCCGGGTAAACGGGGGCTAATAAGTCTCATTCAGACCCTATTCAGCCTGCCCACTGTTGTTGTTGGTCTCTTGGTGCTTGTCCTTTTTTCCCAAGCTGGACCACTCGGTGGTTTAAACATCATGTTCACACCTAAAGTAATGGTGATAGGGCAGGTGATTCTGATAACCCCTCTTATGCTGGGCCTTACTATCTCGGCTCTGAGAGGTGTGGACAAGGCGGTATCAGAGACTGCGATTTCTCTCGGTGCCAGCCGGCTACAGGCGGCTCTCATTACTCTCAAGGAAGCGAGATATGCCGTACTGACTGCGGTAATAATGGGCTTTGGCCGGGCGCTATCAGAGGTCGGGTTAGCCTTAATGGTCGGTGGTAACATCAAGGGGTTTACCAGAATCCTCACTACTGCCATCTCGCTTGAAACATCAAAGGGTGATTTTGAACTAGCGATGGCCTTGGGGATAATACTGCTCTCTCTGGCGCTGGCAATAAATTTAACTCTAAACAGACTCCAGCAGAGGTAACGTAATGGCTTTTTTAGAAACCATCAACCTAGGACAAAAATACGGAAACCGATACGTCTTGAAGCATATAAACCTTAGCCTGGAGAGGGGTGAGGTCTTTGCCCTGATTGGTCCTACTGGCGCTGGGAAGACGACCTTGCTCAGGATTTTGAACCTTTTGGAGCCGCCGGTCTCAGGCAAAATATATTTCGATGGGGTAGAGGTTACCCGTCCCAAAGCTGAAAGGCTGGAAGTACGCCGCAGGATGTCATTTGTGCAACAGAAGCCGGTGGTGTTCACTATGAGTGTCTATGATAACATCGCCTGTGGGTTACGATGGAGGGGGGTAAAGAAGGAGATTATCCGGCAAAAGGTAGAAGAGGTCTTAGAGCTTGTAGGCATGACCAACTACAGGGACAGGAACGCCAAAACGCTTTCAGGGGGTGAGACCCAGCGGGTGGCTATAGCCCGTGCTTTGGTAACCGAACCAGATTTACTCTTGCTTGATGAGCCTACTGCTAATCTAGACCCCATTTCAGTGTCAAAAATAGAAGAGATTCTATCGCACATTATCGGTAGGCGGACGATAACCATAGTAATGGCTACCCATGATATGTCTCAGGGGCAGCGCATTGCCGGCCGGGTTGGTGTACTGGTAGACGGTGAAATACTCCAGGTAGGTAGCCCCAGCGAAGTATTCACTCTGCCCAGGAGCAAAGAGGTGGCTGAGTTTGTCGGTGTCGATAATATCTTGGCTGGCGCTATAACCAAAAAAGAGGACAGTCTGGCTGCTATAGAGATAGATGGAAATGTTATCGAAGCGATTTCGGACTATGAACTGGGGGAAAAAGTTTATGCCCTAATCAGGCCTGAGGATATAACCCTGACCCTCTCTAAAGGGGTAGGCAGTGCCAGAAACACTTTCCGGGGTAAGATAGTGAGGATGGCCTTGGTAGGGCCGCTTATTAGAATTGAAGTGGACTGCGGTTTTCCCCTACTAGCCTTAGTGACAAAAAAATCAGCCGAAGAATTGAATCTCGCCATCGGCAAGCTGGTTCACACTAGTTTTAAAGCCAGCGCAATACGCACTCTAAAAAGGTGGGATTAACCTTGGCTGAAACGGCAATGTGTAATCGAGGTTGATCGGATTCTTTACCCTCGTCTCCAGATTGACACTCCGCTTCGACCTGTGGTATATATTTGAACTGGATGGCAGCGTAGCTCAGTGGTAGAGCAGAGGACTCATAAGCCTTTGGTCGTGGGTTCAAATCCCTCCGCTGCCACTTTTGATTGTTCTTCTGTCTATGCCTACCTTGTCCCCTTTTCTGGTGAATCAGGTAGAGTGGAGTAGAGTCTGGAAAATGTCAGCTGTTTTATCCCAGCAAGATATTCGTAGATTGATAAAGCAAGAGCCGCCTCTGGTAGAAGGCTACATTGACCTTGAGGAGCAGGTTCAACCTAATGGCATTGACCTTACCCTGCGTGAGGTGGCAATGCTCCAGTCATCAGGTAGGATAGCGGTTAAGGATAGCCAGAGGCTGATATCGGATCTAGCTCCGCTGGCGTTCGATGGGCTGGGCTTTATTGACCTGATGCCCGGTGTCTACTCTATTACTTATAACGAGATTGTCCATCTACCTAAAAATGTCATGGCATTGGCTACATCAAGGTCGAGCTTGCTTCGTTGTGGTGTCACGGTAAACACCGCTGTGTGGGATGCCGGCTACTCCGGCCGTTCTCAATCTCTGATGGTAGTCTATAATCCTCAGGGGTTTCGTTTGCAGAAGAATGCCAGAATCATACAGCTTGTTTTCTTATGGCTAACCGGGGAGACAGAGGGCTATCGCGGAGCCTACCAGGGAGAAAATATAGATTGATTTTATTCCCACCCCTTGGCAACTATCCCGCCTGTAGCTGTTGACATGTAGTCTCTAGCTGTGATAAACTTTAAAATTGCATTTACTTACCATGCTAAATAGGTAATAGATTGAAGCTTGGCATTCAATCTATTAGTTAAATAGAAATGGATGAGCCTAGGCTCATCCATTAAAATTGTAGAGAAGGTGAAGAGTCGATGCCTACAGTTAACCAGCTTATTCGTAAAGGGCGTAAGAGGGCGGTTAAGAAGACCAAAACGCCAGCATTGCGCCTTACCTATAACGCCTTGAAGAATAGAAGGCTGATGGGGAAGGGTTCTCCGCAGAAGCGGGGGGTGTGTATTCATGTTAAGACCACCACCCCTAAGAAACCCAATTCAGCCTTGCGTAAGATAGCTAGGGTGCGGCTGACTAATGGGATGGAGGTAATAGCTTATATCCCCGGTGAAGGGCATGAGTTGCAGGAGCACTCCGTGGTCCTGATTCGCGGGGGTCGTGTGAAGGATTTACCTGGCGTTCGTTACCGTATCATCCGGGGGGCACTGGATGCTGGCGGTGTGGTTAATCGTCGTCAGAGTCGTAGTAAGTATGGAAGCAAGCGAACTAAAGAGTTAGTCAGGGTTGAGGCTGAGGTTGAGGCTGAGGCTGGAGCTGAGGCTGGGGTTGAGGCTGAGGTTGAGGCTGAGGCTGAGGCTGAGGCTGAGGCTACTTAAATTAAGGAGGTAAAATGCCAAGGCGAGGCCGAGTGATAATAAGGGAGCTACCTCCCGATGCTAAATATGACAGTGTGCTTGTGACCAAGCTGATTAATAGAATAATGATGGGGGGCAAGAAGAGCACAGCGGAGACGATTGTCTACGATGCTCTGGGAGTTCTCGAGCGGCAGGCGTCAAAAGCCCCGCTCGATGTTTTGGAAGAGGCGATAAAGAATGCCACTCCTGTGCTTGAGGTTAAGCCTCGGCGGGTTGGAGGTGCTACCTATCAGGTGCCGGTGGAGGTTGCCCCTCGTCGTGGTCTTTCTTTGGCGATACGCTGGCTGCTAAAATCAGCCAGAGCCAGGACAGGTAGATCTATGGGGGAGAGGTTGGCTGCTGAACTTCGTGACGCCTCAAAAAGTGAAGGGGCGACTATTAAAAAGCGTGAGGACGTTTATAGAATGGCTCAGGCCAATAGAGCCTTTGCCCACTATAGATGGTAAGAGTGTTAAGGTAGAGGACAGGACAATGCGTAGGAGTTTTCCCTTAGAGCAGATACGAAATATAGGTATTATCGCGCACATTGATGCCGGTAAGACTACCATCACCGAAAGGGTACTATACTATACCGGTCGTACCTATAAGATTGGTGAGGTGGATGAAGGCACAGCTGTAATGGATTGGATGGCGCAGGAACGAGAGCGTGGCATTACTATTACGGCTGCGGCTACTACCTGTTTGTGGCAAGATCGCCGCATCAATATTATTGACACTCCGGGGCATGTGGATTTTACTGCTGAGGTGGAGCGTAGCCTGAGGGTATTGGATGGGGCAGTGGTGGTTTTCGATGCTGTAGCTGGGGTTGAGGCTCAATCAGAGGCGGTATGGCGACAGGCTGATAGATATAAGGTGCCGAGAATCTGTTTCATCAACAAGATGGATCGAATCGGTGCCAGCTTTGACCGCAGTTTGGCTACCATTAAAGAGCGGCTGGAAGCCAAGCCCTTGCCCATACAATTACCTCTAGGTAGTGAAGCTTCATTTGATGGTGTTGTTGACCTAATAGAGAATAAGGCGTGGCGATTTGATGTAAATCCTGACGTGGAGCCAGAAGAGATAGGTATCCCTGAGTCAGAGCAGCCAAGGTGTATTGAATTTCGCCAGGCTCTAATTGAAAAGTTGGCTGAAAGCGACGACCATATTCTGGCGGCTTATCTTGATGGTAAGGACATCGCCCCTGATGAATTGAGAGCAGCCTTAAGAAAGGTGACTATAGCCAATAAAGGGGTTCCTATTCTTTGTGGCAGTGCCCTGAAAAATAAAGGTATTCAGCTATTGCTTGACGCTATCATAAACTATCTCCCTTCTCCTATAGATATGCCCCCAGTAATAGCTACTGATACCAAACGAGGGATTGAGGTCACCTGTCCTGCCCGAGATGATGCTCCTTTCACTGCCCTGGCCTTTAAGGTGGTAACTGACCTCTTTGTCGGCAGACTGCTCTATTTAAGGGTATATTCGGGTAAAGTGAAGGCAGGGGCTCAGATATTTAATGCTGCCCGAGGCAAAAGGGAGCGTATCGGGCGGCTATTATTAATGCATGCCAATCGTCGTGAGGAGATAGCCGAGGCTGATACCGGGGCTATTGTTGCTACCACGGGTCTCAAGGATACCTTCACCGGTGATACCCTATGCACCTCTACTCACCCTGTATTACTGGAATCTATTCGCTTCCCCGAGCCAGTTATTGCGGTTGCTATTGAACCCAAAACCAAGCTCGACCAGGATAAGATATGGGAAGCCCTAAACAAACTGGCTGGAGAGGACCCTACCTTTAAAGTGGATTACAATGAAGATACGGGACAGACTGTTATCTCAGGTATGGGTGAGCTTCACCTCCAAGTTCTAATAGAGAGGTTATTAAGCGAATTTAAGGTATTGGCAAATGTGGGTAAGCCCCAGGTTGCTTATAAAGAGACGATAACTAAGCCAGTGGAGGCTGAGGGCAGATTTGTTCGACAGACTGGTGGGCATGGTCAATATGGTCATGTCCGCCTTGAGTT
>DAOWAU010000073.1 GCA_030634425.1 Dehalococcoidia bacterium | reverse complement strand
CTCAGCATCACCTTTATAATAGATGGTAACTACCTCGGCTTCATCCAGACCTGCCCTGGCTAACACCTCAGCAAGAACATCAGCAGTACTATCACCCGCAGCTACTAGGTCTTTCTCCAGGAAACCAATAGCCTGCTTCTTCTTAATATCCAACTCGCCTAGCTTGGCATCTCGTACTGCTCGGGTAACGGCGATGGACCTCACTGATGATTTCGCCCTATTCATAGCCCGAGCGTTCGTTTCTAAGTCTGACTCACTGTTAAAAGCTAAAAGAGCAGTTATCCCTTGGGGAATTGTCTCCGTAGCTATTACCTCGATGACCTTCTCAGTCAAAGAATGGACTTGATTAGCAGTAGGCACTATATTTTTGTTATTGGGCAAAATAACAACCTTGTCCGAAGGTACTGCTTCAACAGCCCGAAGCAAATCCTTGGTACTGGGGTTCATCGTCTGCCCGCCGGGAACAATAGCTGTCACCCCCAAGCTAGTAAAAACATCAGTAAGTCCGTCCCCAGCGACCACAGCAACAACGCCGATATCAGCCGCTGGCATTTTATCCTTCTGCATCCCCAGGTAATCCTGGTGCTGCTCATCCATATTCCGAATACTTATCTGATGCACCGTGCCCAATGAGGTGGCATCATGAAGGATTTTGCCCGGATGCAGTGTATGGATATGAACCCTGACTGTAGATTCATCACCGACTACAATTAGAGATTGACCCTTCTTCTCCAGCTTCTTCCTAAGCTTATCCGGGTCAAGCTCCTGCCCCTTAAGGAGAAATTCAGTGCAATATCCATAGGGTTCTTCATCTTTCGCCATCATTTGCGGTGTCTTGATAGGTAGAGGTATATCGCTGGTAACCATATCAGGCTTGCGAGTCTGGAGCACCTCCATGTCACCCCTAAGGTAGTAGAGGGCACCCTCCAGGATGGTATACAGACCTTGCCCACCGGCATCTACTACCCCAGCATCTTTCAGCACATCTAATAGATTGGGGGTGTTAGCTACCGACTTACTGGCAGCACTAACCACAGCCTCCAAAATCGCTATCAGGTCAGCACTGCCACTAGCAGCCTGCTCCTGAGCAGCCGCGGCGGCATCCTTAGCTACAGTAAGAATAGTCCCCTCTACAGGATTGTTTATCCCTTTATAAGCAGCAGCTGATGCCTGCTGTAAGGCATCAGCCAGGTCACTGCCAGTAAATTTTCCCTTCCCTGCCAAACTCTGTGCCACACCACGCCAAATCTGTGACAGGATTACTCCACTATTGCCCCGAGCTCCCATCAATGCCCCTGTGGCTATAGCCTGGGATACTGCCGATGCGCTATGGTCAGGGGCTCGATAGGCCTCTTCAATGGTGGAACGCATGGTAAGCAGCATATTGGTCCCGGTATCACCATCAGGCACCGGGAATACGTTGAGGGCATCAATATCTAAGGCGCTCTTCTCAAGCCAGTCAGTGGCAGCTATAAACATATCTCTTAGCTCTTGACCGCCAAGAGAGCTAACTTGCTTCATTTGTATTCTCCTCAACTCAACTCAAAGTTGTATCTCTGTTATCACTCCCCTTATCAGGGGAAGGTAAATTGCTATTAAAAGACCTCGCCAGCAAAATCCACCTTAATCTCTCCACCACCCTTGCCTGGCTGGCTCAGCTATGATAACATTATAATGCCTGGCATTATAATGATAACATAATTTTAGGCCAATCTAATTTTATAACAAATTTTGCCAATAGTCAAAAAGAAGAGATATCAATTATGAAATGCGATTTATGTGGAAAGTCACCTCAATTCGGGCATAACGTAAGCCACTCTAAACGCCATACCAATCGTCGCTGGGTGCCCAATATTCACCCGGTCACTCTCGTTATAGATGGTCAGACCAAACGACTCAACCTGTGCACCAGGTGCCTCCGCAATCAGCATAAAGCGGCTAAGAGTTCTCAATCACCTGCCGAGCAATAAATTAAAGCCATCTAGCCATGATTCTACTCTCTAAAAGTTTGCTTTAATGAAGTCTCTAAGCTCCTTCGGAATCCGATAGAGCTCAAAGATAACCCCATCTATTCGCGCCTGCTCTTCGGAGTAATCGCAGGCAGGATTTTTCTTCAGGCGGGCAACAATCTGCTTAACTGCAACCTCTACCGCCGATTTCTTTGCCCGGGAAGGATATTTAAAGGGTAGTCTCCTGATATCATCTATCTGGAGGCAGTTTGTAGTATTAAGGATTCCTTTAGCCAAGAAATTGTAAAGCCTGCTGTTCAGTAAACCCAGCAAGTACCAGATAGAGATATCGGGGGTTGTATTAACAAATCCTATAGCCTTGTTGCTATCCCAGGAGCATCCCTCGGGCATATATCTGGCAGCCAACCTGCGGCTCACCCCACTAATAACAACGCCCTCCTCGAGAAATAGCTCTCCCTTTTTAGGGATGTCATATCGTGCTACCGCTTCAGGGCTCCAGTCTATGGCTTCCTCTATCTCACGATAATACTGCTCCTCTCCCCCCTTCTTTAAGTAGGGTCGCCACTTCTCCTCCTCAGATAAAAAAGACCTAGGAATAACCGTCCGCCCCTGTTTAATGAATCTGTCAGCTAGTTTTGTCTCCCGTATAGCAGCAACAAACCTCCGATTGTTATGGGTATGTAAACCAATGTGACCCTCCATAACTTCACTTATTGAAGGGAGCGAAGAAAATAGCCCCGCAGCAAAATTACCAACATTTATGGATATGGGACACCCCCTTATTTTCAGGAAGCAATATTGGGGAAGCTGCCTGATTCTCAAGGGACGGCGGTATTCCTGTTCGCTCTTTAATCTATCGACAAAGGCAACCTCATGGCGGTCATCGGGATGCCTTTTTTCGATAACAATGATGCATGGGCTATTATTTACACCCTGCTTGGAAAACAGATTCCTGGGAGCCAGGATTATCTCTCGTAGCTTGTAATTTTCGAGGAGAGATTGGCGAAGCTTGCGATGGTATCCAATAGTAAGAAAGCTATCACTGACAATAAAGCAAAGGATTCCACCCTCTTTCAGAAACCTCAGACCATGGTAGATAAAAAGGCTATAGGTATCATAGACTCCAATATCTTCGAATCGCTTCAGAAGCGACTTCCTATGGGTGTGAAGATAGGGGCTGTGTCTACTTAAATAAGGGGGATTACCGATAACACAATCGAAAAGCGGTTGAGCTTCGATGGGATTCTCATGAAGCAAGAAGTCGCTAATCCTGTAATTGATGCCGAAGCCTTTATATATCCGTTCAAAATGGGGGTTGGTGTCCAGTGCAGTGATTTGTGCGGGCTCGGCTCCCCTTCTCAAAAGCTCCCTGATAAAAACGCCTTCTCCCGCTCCAGGCTCTAAAATCCTCTTCCCCCCAACCTCCCCCAGCCTCTCCACCATAAACCCTGCCGTCTCAGCCGGGGTAAGGATTTCACCCCTATTCACATTAAACCTGCCTCCACACTAGCCCGTATCTTTGCTAAAGCTTCCCTCACCGTTTGCTTGGAGCCAAACACCGCCGCCCCAGCTACCAGCACCCTGGCCCCTGCTGCTACTACCCTAGGAGCAATCTCGGTATTGATGCCACCATCCACCTCTAGCTCGGCGGCCAAACCCATTCTATCCAGCTCAGCACGCAAGTTTGCTATCTTATCCAGGGTAGCTTCAATGAAAGTCTGCCCGGCCAAACCAGGATTAACCGACATCACCAACACTAAATCAAGAGCAGGCAGGATTTCATCAAGCGCGGATATAGGCGTGTCGGGATTAAGAGAAACCCCCGCCTTAACCCCTGATTCCTTAATTGTTCGCACTACTTGTTGAACATCAGGGCACGCCTCTATATGAACGGTGATAATGTCTGCCCCGGCTTTAACAAATTGTCCAATCTGACGCTCAGGTGCCTCAATCATAAGGTGGACATCCAAGGGAAGGTCTGTCCAACGGCGAATAGCAGCCACCACTGGAGCACCGATGGTTATCTGAGGGACAAAACGCCCATCCATAACATCGACATGAATGTAGTCGGCACCGGCGGCAGTGACTTCAGCCACCTGCTCACCAAGCCGACTGAAATCAGCGGAGAGGATGGATGGGGCAAGCTTAACCTGATGACTACTTCCCACGTTTGGCATCCCTGATTATTTTTTGGGCAGCGGCTAACGCCCGGTCTAAAATGCCTAACCCCTCGTCAACCTCCTCATTGCCGATAATAAGGGGAGGCATAAAACGCAGGGCATTGGGCTTTAGTTGATTAACCAATAAGCCCCTATCGAGACAAGCCATTACCACTGAGGGG
>DAOWAU010000078.1 GCA_030634425.1 Dehalococcoidia bacterium | reverse complement strand
GAACCAGGTAAGATAGGGTGTAGTCTTCCACCTATAGATGTAGCTCCGGCAGAGTTGCCACCTAAGGAACTGCTTCGCGAGGAGCTGGACTTACCTGAGGGAAGTGAGGTTGAAGTCGTCAGGTATTTCACCGCTCTCAGCAAGCTTAATTATGGAGTAGATACAGGTTTTTATCCTCTCGGGAGCTGCACCATGAAATACAATCCAAAGTGGCATGAGGACGTTGTCAAATTTCCAGGCTTTGCCTCCGTCCACCCCCTCCAACCAGTGAAGTCAGTTCAGGGAGCATTACATCTCATGTTCGAGCTCCAGGAGTATCTGACCGATATCAATGGCATGGACGCCACCAGCTTGGTTCCTATAGCAGGAGCTCAGGGTGAATTTGCCGGCTTGCTCATGGTGAAAGCATATCACCAAGACCGAGGGGATGAAGCTCGAAAGAAAATACTGCTAACAGATTCTTCTCATGGAACAAACCCAGCCAGCGCTGTTATGTGTGGGTTTGAGATAGGTACAGTACCCTCCGACGATGAAGGCAACCTAGATTTCAAGAGCCTTGAATCCATGATGAATGAGGAAGTAGCGGCGTTAACACTGACTATGCCTACCACTTTAGGCCTGTTCGACCCGCAAATGACTGAGATCAGCCAGTTGGTTCATGAGCGAGGTGGCCTAATGGGTGCAGATGGAGCAAATCTAAACGCTTTCCTGGGAAACGTGAAGTATGGAGACCTCAGGTATGATTATGTCCAGCTAAATCTCCATAAGACTTTTAGCACCCCCCATGGTGGTGGTGGACCGGGGTCAGGTCCCATCTGCGTCAAGAAGCACTTGACTGATTTCCTGCCATCGCCTTTGGTTACTAAGGATAACGGAGAATACACGCTTAGCTCACCAGCTAAGTCCATAGGGAAGATATGCAACTTCCACGGAAACTTTGGCGTAATGGTTAAGGCTTATGCTTATTTGCGTTTTCTTGGTGCGGAAGGGCTAAAAGAGGTCAGCGACAACGCTGTTCTAAATGCCAACTACCTCAAGGAGAAGCTAAAAGCATACTATCACCTACCGTATGACCGCACCTGCATGCATGAGGTAGTGTTCTCGGGGAAACGGCAAATGGCAAAGGGCATTCATACGTTAGATATCGCCAAGCGTCTGCTTGATTATGGTCTTCATCCCCCTACTGTGTATTTCCCCCTGAACGTCGACGAAGCTCTCATGATCGAACCTACGGAGACGGAGAGCAAAGAGACGCTGGACGCTTATATTGAAGCCATGAAAGAAATAGCCAGAGAGGCGGAGGAAAATCCCGAAATCTTGCGCACAGCCCCCCATAACACACCCGTTAGACGCTTGGACAACGTCAGGGCTGCTAGGCAGCCAGACCTGCGCTGGAGGATGGGTACTTCAAGCAAGAAAAGGAAGGGTTCGCCTTAAGTTGAGGCATAGGTATATAGAAGGATAGATCAAGGACTATGTATAGTAGGTGACTTGTTCTCAATCTACTTTACCTGAAGCAGTACGAGAGGCAGCGATGGGACAACCGGACGGTTCGATCCACTTCCGGAAGATGTAGCGCTTTGCCGAAAGGAGATCTACTTGTCATCTAAGAAGGTATATGTTACTGACTACCTGGGAGTAGTCCCATATGAGCCTGCTCTAAAGCTACAAGAAAGACTGATGCAAGCAAGGCTTGATGGCGTCATTCCTGATGTTCTTCTACTACTCCAGCATCCGCCAGTGTTTACGATAGGGCGGTTTAGAGGAGAAGAAGACATTAATGTCTCCCAAGAGATACTGGCGCAGGGAGGAATAGCCGTCTCTCATACCAATCGTGGTGGTGGCATCACCTATCATGGTCCGGGACAACTTGTGGGCTACCCGATTCTTAACCTCAAAGAAAACAACACTGACATACGTGAGTATATCTGGAGATTAGAAGAGGTTGCCATAGAGTTACTAACTACGCTTGGTATCCGAGGGCATCGAGTAGCAAAGTATCCTGGGGTCTGGGTAGAGGAGGAGAAGATTTGCTCTATAGGAATACATGTCAGTCGTTACATTACGATGCATGGATTTGCTCTCAATGTGAATACTGACCTACGGCACTTCGAACTCATCAATCCATGCGGTCTTAAAGGGAGAGTAATGACCTCAGTCTCCAAGCTATTAGGGTATCCTGTAGAGGTCGAGGAAGTTATAGAACCGTTGCTCGATTGCTTTTCGACGGTATTTGGAATTAAGTGTAATCGTGGAGATGACAAATGCCTTGCTATACGAGACGTCCTGAATGGTTGAAGCTACGGCCCTTGAATTCGACAGTCTTATCCAACATAAGGAGGGTTACCCACGATCTGAAGTTACACACCGTTTGCGACAGCGCACGGTGTCCGAATAGACCGGAGTGCTTTGCTCAAGGTACTGCGACTTTCATGCTTCTAGGGAACATATGTACCCGAAATTGTACTTTCTGCTCAGTGAGAAAGGGTAAGCCCTTGTCTCCCGACCCTGGGGAACCAGAACGAATTGTGGCGGCAGTTGACAAGCTAAAGCTCCGTTATGTTGTTATTACGTCAGTGACAAGAGATGACCTACCTGATGGCGGTGCTTCCCAATTCGCCCGGACTCTCAGAGCCATCCATGAATACGATCCGTATGTCATGGTCGAAGTCCTCATTCCTGATTTCAATGGCTCGCTCTCTGCGTTACAGAAGGTAACAGATACCTTCCCTGCCGTTCTGAACCACAATGTAGAGACGGTATCGAGTCTTTACCCTGAGGTTCGGCCAGAAGCAGATTACCGACGTTCGATCAGGCTTCTGGAACAATCCAAACTGCTCAACAACGAAATATTAACCAAATCAGGTTTTATGTTGGGATTAGGTGAAGTTCGGCAGGAGGTTATCAAACTAATGGTCAATCTGAGAGAAGTCGGCTGTGACCTTCTAACTATAGGTCAGTATTTACAACCGTCACTTAAACACCACGAGGTAGTGAACTTCATCCCACCCGAAGAGTTCGAAGACTATGTACATGTAGGTCAGCTATTGGGCTTCCGGCAGGTGATCGCGGGTCCCTTGGTTCGCAGTTCATTCCACGCGGCTGAAGCATATCTTGTAGCTAAGGGAGAATTACAGAGATTATAAGTTTTTCGCTGAGCGAGACATAGTCTGGACTGTCCAGACTCATATTATTAAGCTGATAGAGCAACAAGAGTTGGCCTACCGTATGTTTCACAACCTCCCCCGGGAAAAACGGCTGACTTAGGCATTTTAAGGCAGGATAATCATATCGAAGTGGCTTATCACGCTAACTAGTGGAAATGGTAGTAGTGTAGGCCGTACAGGTCTCGAACCTGCGACACCCCGATTAAAAGTCAGATTGAGATAGGTTGAAAAATCAGGTTGACAACCTCTCCTCAATGCCTATTATATGTCCTCTTCCATGGGAAAAACCTCAGACTTCAGCCAGTTCCTTGCTCATAGGCACCGCCCCCCTCCCCGGTTTCTTCATCAGCAGTGCACCAAGGAAGCCCAGCCCCGCCAAAACACAACACAGCAGCAGGCTGTGTTGAAAAGCCTCCACTGGATAGACGCGGGCACCTTCCATCATCTCACCCTTCCACCCCAGGTCTAGGATATAACCAAATAGTGGCTGGGCTAAGGCAGCACCAACAAAGCCACTCATATTGACCAGGCCAGATGCTGTACCTCGAAGAGAAGGTTGAACTATATCCCTAATATAGGAGAAGATGAGGGGGAAAGCACCTATGCCAAGCCCCGCAAAAAGGGACAAGGGATAGACTACCCCAAGAGGAGGTCGGCCGCCATTCCACAATGTTAAAAGCAGAAAAGATGCTAGGGTAATGCCAGTGAATAGCACAGCAGGCAGCCGCCGCTGTTGAAATATCCGGTCGGAGAGAAAACCTGCCAACGGACCGCCAACCATGAAACCAATGGTAGCGATAAGGACAAAGCTGGCAGCCAAGTCCCGTTGCACACCGTAGGTCTGCATGAAATAGATCCCCGCCCCGTTGTGAAACAGAGCGGCATAGGCGCCATAACTTCCAAACCCTAGCAGAAACAGCGGCCAGAGGGACTTATTTCCGAAGACACTCTTGAGCTTTTGTGTTACGCTAAAGCCCGAGGAGTCGAGCGAGGCACCTCCTTGCGGAATAGCCCCTCCCTTAGGCTCCATCAGGGATAGCCCAACTTGAGCT
>DAOWAU010000084.1 GCA_030634425.1 Dehalococcoidia bacterium | reverse complement strand
CCCGGAGCCCAGCCTTCCCCGGCAGTGGCATCCAGGACTTTTTTGTTACCCGCCTTGACCGCTGTTTGAAACCTATCCGGTTTGGCAACGGGAATATTGCCGCTGCCTTTCACGGCAATGGCGAGCAAATTTTTTGAACCCATCACCGTACCAGCTCCACACCTCCCAAAGGAACGTCCTTCAACCATGATGCAGGCAAATCTCACCAGTTCCTCACCCCCAGGACCCATAACAGCAATTTCAAACTCCTCATCTTTTAACTCTTCTTTAATAAGCCTGTCCTTCTGGGACGTCGTTTTCCCTTTCAGCTTATCTGCGGGTCTTACCTCAACTTTACCATTGTCAATTAAAATGTATTTTGGCTCTTTAGCTTTGCCCTCTATAACCAAAAAATCATAACCTGCCTTCCTTAGAGCACCACCCCATTCTCCCCCGCATTTTGATTCGGCCCAAACCTCACCTAGCGGTGATTTAAAGCAGACTTCAGCAAATCCTGCCCCCGGGGCTTTTGTGCCGGTCAGAGGCCCCGTGGTGAATATCAGTTTATTCTGTGGACTTAAGGAGTCAGCACCTGCTGGAATTTCATCGTAATACAGTTTCGCACCGTATCCAACTCCACCTAGAAACTTCCTCAACAGTTCGGGGGCAATTTTTTCGGTACTAACCTTCCCTTCAGTTAAATCTACTCTCAATAGTCTTCCGGTATAGCCGTATAATTGATTACCTACCGTCGAACTCATCGCACATATTCTCCTTCTAGCATATGGTTCCCTTCGGCTGCAAAGCTACTAGAGGTTGATAGATTCTCTTCCTTCAAATGCCCTTTCAAAGAACTCTGTCAGGTTCTCTAAAGTAGCCTTTCTTGGATTGTATTCAGACATTGAATACATCTCTTCAGCCCGCTCCAAAATGTACCCTGAAATCATAGGGATGTCTTTCTTGGGAATGTCGTAATCTTTTAAGCTTGTGGGCAAATCGATGTCTTCTAATAAATCAAAGGTAGCCGCAATAGCTTCCTCAGCCGCCTCTTCAGTGCTCAAATAACGTGCCTCTTCGCTCATCGCCTCAGCTATCTTGGCCAACTTCTTCTTAGCATAAGCATCTGGCAGATTGTACCAATAAACGAAGGGGAGCAACACACCACAAGCCTCGCCGTGAGGAATATTATATTTTGCTGATATCCCTTCAGAAGCAGCGTGGGCTAGTGTTGCTGGTCCGGCTACCCAGGGATAGCTTATAACTATTCCGCCTATGGATGATGCTAAAGCCATGCTCCATCTGGCTTCTATGTTATGCCCCTGGTGATACGCAGTTCTCAAATTCTGGGATACCAGTTCAACTGCTTTTAGTGCTATGGCATCAGAAAACGGATTTGCCTGTAAAGATAAAACGGCTTCAGCAGTGTGGCTCATGGCATCCATTCCGCTTCCGGCAGTCATTCTGGGTGGCAACCCTACTGTCAAACTTGGGTCTACTACCGTAGCCTCAGCCAGCACCGGGTCTCCGGTGATCCAGGTCTTCATGGACCCTATGCTCTTCTCAGACACAATCACCACCGCAGTATTGGAGCATTCGCTACCTGTCCCAGAGGTTGTAGGTATGAGGATTTTCGGCCTTGTCCCCGTTAAAGGTTTATCCCCTGGGCAGAGATACTCTTCTATGTCGCCGGGTGTCTCTGCCATGACTGCCGCAACCTTAGCTGTATCCATAGCCGCACCACCACCTATGCCAACGACAATCCCATAATCCTTCCCTCTTGCAGCATCGATAGCCTTTTTTATCTCCTTTACTACAGGTTCTTTTGCTTCTGACCCATAAACGTCAACTGTAAACCCCGCCTCCTCTAGAGACTTCTTTGGCCCCTCAATCACACCAATTTTCTGAAGGGTCTTATCGGTGATTATTATGGCGCTTGTGTTTTTGGCAATCTCCTTAGCTATCTCCCCTACTTTATTCACTGCCCCAACACCAAAAACTATTCTCGGAGGATGCCTGTATTCATCAATTCTACTCAGCCAATGGCTTCCAAATACTTCATTAAGCCCTGTCATTTAACTAACCTCCTTTGTTAAGTCTTATTTTCTTGTTGCTATCGTCATGAGGGACACCTGCATCCTTTCGGGAGCTTGAGCAATCACCATCTTATTGATTACAGGCATTATGCCATTTACTGGCTTTATCTCGTCGCATAATACCAATTAGGTAACCATAGGGATATTTGGGGATACAGCATTACCACGGCTAAAGCAATGCCCATAACTCCCACAAAGGGTACAATGGAGCGGTAGATATCCCCTATCCCTATCTCTTTAGGAGCCATCGCCTTCATAAGAAACAGGTTATAGCCAAAGGGAGGCGTCAGGTAAGCCATCTGGCAGGTTATAGTATAGAGAACGCCATACCAAATCGGGTTGAAACCCAGCCTGATTATTAGGGGGACATAAAGAGGAGCAACAATGATAAGCATGGCGGTATCGTCCAGAAACATGCCCATCAGGATATAGGAAAACTGCATCATAATTAGTATTCCCCACGGACTGAGTGCAAACCTTTCGATAAATAGAGCCTCTATCGCATGTACAGCGCCAAGACCATCAAAGACGGCACCAAAGGCGAGTGCCGCTAGAATAACCCACATAAACATGCAACTAACGCTCAGAGTATCACGTAGTACGTCATTCATTACCTTCCAGTTTAACCGCCGGTTGAGGGCAGCGGCAATGATAGTTGCTGTCGCACCTACTGCTGAAGACTCGACTAGACTGGTTACCCCCATCAAGAACAGTCCCGTCATCATAAAAATAATGACTATAGGAACTACCCCAGCCCGGAGCAGCCGAATCTTCTCTCCCCGGCTAACAGCCTTCAGCTCTTCCGGGGGTAACGGTGGCCCCAGGTGTGGCTGAAGTCGGCATCTAATAGCGATATACATGATAAACAGGCCTGCCATCAGGAGGCCAGGGAAAACACCGGCTAGCCACAGCCGGCCGACCGGTTGCCTGGCTATCATTCCGTAGAGAACAAGAACTACGCTGGGCGGAATCATGATGCCTAGGGAACTACCAGCCTGGATTACTCCGGTTAGCATTACCTTGTCATACTTTCGCTTAAGCATTTCTGGTAAACAGAGAGTAGCTCCAATCGCCATGCCGGCTACACTTAACCCGTTCATAGCCGCTATTATGGCCATTAGCCCAATCGTTCCTATGGCTAAGCCACCCTTGAGTGAACCCATCCAGACATGTAACATCGTGTAAAGGTTATCCGCTATCCCTGACTTGGCAAACATATACCCCATGAAGATGAATAATGGCAGGGTCATGAGCGGATACCAATTCAGCAGAGTAATGGCTGAGTGGAACACCATCCCTTCAGCACCTCTCCCCCACAGGGCTAGAGCAAAACCAATGGCTACAGCACCGATAACAGCGAAGATGTGTCGCCCGGTGAGAAGCATGAGTATCATCGAGACGAACATCAGAATAGCCATAAGTTCATAACTCATGTTATCGCCTTCCCTCTAGCCATTGCCAGGTCCTTAAGGAACTGACCAACCACCTGCAAGAGCATCAGTACGATTCCGAATACCATAATAATCTTGATGGGAGCCATAGGCGGTTGCCACGAACTAAAATTAACTTGACTATATTCCAGAGCATATTGAACGCCGGAAATGCCGCCGATGAGGAGATACACAACGTAGAAGAGAAGGACGGAAAAGGTAATAGCGTCGACAGCAGCTCTTTTCTTCGCCGACCACCGGCCGTAGAAGAGGTCCATTCTAACATGCCCCCCGATAAGCAGGGT
>DAOWAU010000069.1 GCA_030634425.1 Dehalococcoidia bacterium | reverse complement strand
TGTGCTCCCTGAGGAACAACCGCTCAGCAGTGAAGCACCAGCAAGACTCAAGAGCAGGATAGCGGTGACCGGGATATTGAGCTTTTCTCACAGAGGTTAAACCCTCTCTTCAATTAGACGCATCTGCAACAATACGCAATAACAAGCTAAAATTTTTTACTTCTGGCAATTCGTGCAGCGACCGAAAATAGCTAGATGCCTCAAATCAGCAACAAACTTGTAATTGCGGAGCAAGGCATCCTTTAACGGGAACAGCGTTGATTCATCAAGGTCAATTATTGCTCCACACTCCTCACAGACCAGGTGATGGTGATGACCTTTGTCCGCGGGGTGGTATCTAACCCGACCTTCCCCGAGGTCAGTCTCAGTTACCAGTCCGAGCCGCTTGAGCAGTTCCAGAGTGCGATAAACCGTCGAGATATTAACATGGGAATACTTAGCCACCACCTGGGCATAGATTTCCTCAGCACTAATGTGGCTCTCGCTACCTTCAATGGCTGACAGAATCATCATCCGCTGAGGCGTCAGCCGGTAACCCAGCTCACTTAGCCTGTGAACCGTATCTCTAGATTGTGTCATTTAACCCTCACCCAACTAAACATTTTACAGCAAATATCGGTTAATCGCAACCATTTGTATTTGAGACTAGTTTCAATAAAATGGTTTTTTAAAATTTCTCCCTGCTGTCCAAGAGTATAGTTACCGGGCCATCGTTATGGATTTCCACCTGCATGTACTGTTGAAATCGCCCCGTTTCCACCTTTAATCCAGTGGCACGAATCTGCTCCACAAACCGCTCGAATAATTCTTCAGCCTGAGCCGGCGGGGCAGCCTCAACAAAACTGGGACGACGCCCCTTTCTGGTATCAGCTAACAGGGTAAACTGGCTCACCGCCAATAGCTCGCCTTTGATATCCAGTGCCGAAAGGTTAAATCTGCCGGCATCATCAGGGAAAATGCGCAGGTTGACCACCTTTTGTGCCAGATAGTCTACATCCTTTTCCGTATCACCGCTGGCTACACCTACCAAAATCACCAGTCCCCGACCAATCCTCCCCACTACCTCACCGCCAATGCTGACCGAGGCCCCGGTGACCCGCTGGAGCAGCGCCTTCACTCCTTATTTCCCCCTCGTTTCTTCTTTCTACGCGCCCCCTCCTTAGCCACCTCAGGGACGCTACTTTTACGACTATCGGTAACATAAAAGCCGCTCCCCTTAAATATAATGGGAACGGAGTTAATGACACGGCGAGCCTTCCCCTGGCACTTAGGACACATAGCTATCGGCTCTTCCTCAAACCGTTGCTTTCTTTCAAAACGAAAGTCGCACTGACTACATTCATACTCATAAGTGGGCATTTCTCACCTCTCCTTGTCCGACACATCTTACCTCAATAGGCTCGCCTGTTCAATAGCTTCAGCCACCACGAACAGAGAGCCGGCAACACAGATAAGGTCTCGAGCCCCAGCGATACTCCTCGCCAGGGACAGCGCCTCAGGGATGCTCTCTGCCGCCTGGGCTTCCACCCCCTGCCTCCCGAATGCCGTTGCGAGCTGGTCTAGTGCCATCGCCCGAGGATGACGCGAGCGGGTGACAATTACTTTATCAAACAGGGGCACTAATTCTGATACTATGCCATCAATATCCTTATCAAACGATACCCCTGTAACCAAGATAGCTCGGTCAAAGTCGAAGTACTGAGCCAGGGACTCCCTTAGCTTCCGAGCTGAGTCAGGGTTATGGGCACCATCAACTATCATCAGCGGGTGCTGGCTGAGAATCTGGAACCGACCCGCCCAGCTTACCCGCGCCAGACCATCGATAATGCTATCCCGAGAGATATCGAAGCCCCTCGCCGCTAAAACCTCCAGCGCCGCTACCGCGGTAGCGGCATTCCCCAGCTGGTATTGACCGAGAAGGGGGATGGATAGTTTATAGCCGCCTAGCCTGCCCTTGACCTCAAGCGACTGCCGTTTATTATCAAAACCGAGGCTTTGCCAGGTAACATCCTTGCCTACCCTGACCAGCTCCGCCCCTCGGCTGTGACAAACATCTTCTATTACCCGAACCACCTCATCAGGCTGAGAGGAAAGGACCACCACACAACCGGGCTTAATAATACCCGCCTTCTCCGTGGCGATTTTAGTTAAGGAGTCGCCCAGCACCTCAGTGTGGTCCAGGCTAATCGAGGTGATAAGGCAAACCTCAGGTAGTATGATATTGGTGGCATCATATTTTCCCCCTAACCCCACCTCCAGTACCTGAAAATCAACCCCCTTGAGCTTAAAGTGAGCAAAGGCTAGCGCCGTTAGCAGCTCGAAGGTGGTCAACTCACCGTAGGTAGCCTTCTCGTTTACCGCCTCAACCTCAGGCTTAAGCCTCTCTACCACTGAAATAAGCTCTCCCTCAGTAATAAACTCCCCGTCCACCCTAAACCGCTCCCTCAGAGTGTTAAGGTGCGGCGAGGTATAGAGCCCGGTGACATAACCTGAGATGGTAAGGGCTGAGGCTATCATGGCAGCGGTACTGCCCTTGCCTTTAGTGCCACCAATATGAACCGACTTCGCTTCAAGATGAGGGCTGCCTAACCGAGCCAGCAATTCCTCAACGCGCCTCAAGTCATAAAAGGCGGGGTCGTGGGGCATGGGTATCTTTTCATAGTCAGTATAGCTATCAATGTAATCTAGAGTCTGCTTATAATCCATTCGCCCGTTCTATTTTTCGCTCAATATGGACCCACCGCTTAGATTGATGGTGCCTGATTATTGCTAATCTTTGATATCTTCTTTTTTCGGCCAGTCTTTAATTAATTCTTTTACCCAGTTGACTTTTGGCCTAATGCTCATACCTACCGCATTGCCAAGGAGACAACCCGCCCCCAGAATTAACATCAATCCAGTAAAAACACGCGTAGAAATAGAAGAAACATCAACCCCTGCAGTAATGCTCAGCGGTATCAGTTTAATTCCCTGGGCGATAAGGTAGGCGCCCACAATTGCTAGGACATGTCCGCCTATAATATAACCAACAATAAGTCGCTTTATCCGTATCATTGTCCTTTCCCCCTTTAGTTTGTGTAATGATACTAGACCAAAGGCTGGGGAGCAATACTTGACGCCATCTATAGCGATTGGTAACCTTATCACGGGGGATGAAGTGAACTTTACTGAAAAGCTGGCGAATGCCACACATAAGAATAAGAGCTTGCTCTGTATCGGGCTTGACCCTGACCCGAAGCTGATGCCCAAGAATACAGGCGTCCTTGAATTTAACCAGGCGATTATTGAGGCTACCTCCGATTTGGTCTGCGCTTATAAACTTAACCTCGCCTTCTATGAAGCCCTGGACGAGGGACTGGATGCCTTAAAGCTGACCATCAAATTCATACCAGATGACATCCCTGTTATCGGAGACGCTAAACGGGGCGACATCGGTAATACGGCTAAAGCCTACGCCAAGGCTATCTTCACCAACCTCGACTGCGATGCCACCACGGTGAATCCCTACCTGGGGTTCGACTCCGTAGAGCCCTTCATCCAGTATAAAGACAAAGGGGTGTTCATCCTGTGCCGGACATCAAACGCCGGTGCCCTGGACTTCCAATCCCTTCGCTGTGAGGCGGAATCCGGCCATCGCCCCCTCTTCGAGCTGGTAGCCCTCAAAGCCGAAGAATGGAACAAATACGGCAACATCGGACTGGTGGTTGGCGCTACCTATCCCGAGGAGCTAAAGCTGATTCGAAACGCTCACCCTGATATGCCCCTCCTGATACCAGGCATTGGCGCCCAGGGTGGAGACCTGACGGCAGCGGTCCGTTACGGGGTCGATGCCAACGGGGAGAAGGCTATCCTCAATTCATCACGGCAGATTATATACGCCTCGCAGGAAGACTTTGCTCAGGCAGCACGGCGTGTCGCCTCATCACTGAGAGAGCAGATCGACCAACAGCTACCCAAAGGCACATCAGGGTAACGGAATTGAATCTCCTGGATGAGGAGGGCGGGACAACGGTGAAAAGCTTTGTCATTGCTAAGGGGAAAGAGGACAGGGTAGAACTAAAGGCAGTCGCTCAGCTCAAGGGGAAGGTGCTGGAAGACGAGGGCTTCGCCTTTGGACTCTGGCTTCTGGAGAATGCCTCCACACCTTTCTTGAGGGGGTTGGCTAGGGTGATGGATGAGGCGGAGATAAGAAAAAAGGTGGGACTGGGGTATTAGTCAGGTAAATAGAGGTGGCTGCCGGCGAGGAGCGCTCCTTCCTAGCGCCGTTACCTATAGCCGAATTGCCCGGAGTGGGCAAAAAGGCAGAACGAATTTTAAAGGGCTTAGGCACCCGAACTATCTATTATGCCGCTAACCGCCCTTAAAAGCCATTGTGGCGCGTCTGGCGAGATTCTATGGCGCTATGCTAACGGTATTTTGACCATAGAAAAGTAGAGCCCCCCGCTTATTAAAGGACCTCTTCCCCACCACCTAATTACACCCGCCTGCCAAAAATCG
>DAOWAU010000125.1 GCA_030634425.1 Dehalococcoidia bacterium | reverse complement strand
CGGTAATATAGGGAGCGTTCCTCGGGGGAGATCACGTCATAGGGCGGGGTGACTACTGTAGAGGGGTCGGTTATTCGCTGCAAGTTGTAACGCAAGCCGTAAAACGGACGAACATCACCCATGCAGTCTCCCCTCCGCTTTAGCCTAACATGCCCTTCAGGGGGCTGTCAACTTGTTTTCTGGTTCGCTTGACTCCTGTAATCCGGGGCGCGTTGGACTGTCTGTGGAGTAGGTGATAAAATAGCTTCGTAAGAGACAAACGAGCGGGCCTTCAAGATATAGCCAAAATGAGTGGGGGGCGATATGGATGAGATGAAGAGCGCCTTTGAGAGGGCGATGGAACGGGCTGAGAGTCTGGGCAAGGCATCGGAGGAGGACTTGAGGAAATGGAAATATCTTCCCGAGGGGGAAAAGCTGGCTGCCAAGTACTTGAAGGATGAGTGTGATCTTGTGGCCGAGATTGGCAGGTATGATGATGATAACGTGCGACAGCATCTGGCTGAAGGTGCTCAAGAGATACTTGTCAGAAATATAGACCTCCCTAGAAATGAACTTGCCAAGAGAACGAACAAAAAGGCTATGGAAGCGATCAAGGAATTGAAACGTGATAAAGTGAGCGTTGAAAATGTGTACACAAAGCTAAGGCGCATCTTCAATCACTACGAGCAGGAGGGTGAGCAGCAAAGGAGACAGGCCTACGAAGCTGTAAAGAAGGATGTCGAAGCCAAGATGCAACAGGCAATGCAGCAGCAGCTCGGGGTAGCAGGCTCCATGAAGATTAACGTCGAAACTCAGCCACAATTTCAGCAGGAGTGGCGTCGGACTCTGGCTCAACTGGAGTCACAATACCTCAAATTACTGGACGAGTGTAAGCAGGAGATATCGAACGTCCCTTAATTTGGGCAAATACCTCCTTGGTAGGGAGGGGTAACATGCCGGCAAACTTACCCCCACAGTATTTCGAGGCTGAGAAGCTTTATAGGCAGGCTAAGACTCCGGAGGAGAAGGTTGAAGCTCTGGAGAATATGCTTGCCATTATGCCCAAGCATAAAGGCACGGACAAGCTGCGTGCCGAGCTAAGGAGAAAGATAGCCAAGTTTTCGGTGGAGGCGCAGAGAAGGCCTTCCCCCGCTACAAAAGGGAGTGCTTACAATATAAGGAAGGAGGGAGCTGGCCAGATTGTGTTAGTTGGCCTTCCCAATGTGGGCAAATCTCAATTGGTGTCTGCCCTCACTGAGGCATTTCCTGAGGTAGCCGATTATCCCTATACCACTAAGATGCCTGTCCCCGGCATGCTGAAGTTCGAGAATATTCAAATCCAGCTCCTGGATATGCCGCCGATAATCGATCGTGAGGCTAAACCGTGGTTCTCTCACCTGCTGCGAAATGCTGACGTTGTGCTAGTGATGGTGGACTTGGGCGATGACCCGCTAATCCAGTTGGAGGCCATATTGGCCGAATTGGAGAATATGAAGGTAAAGCTCATGGTGGAGGGAGTGGAGGAAGAGCCAGATCCTGGAGTAGTTCGAAAGAGGGCGTTAATTGTGGGGAGTAAGAGCGATCTGAACGCGTCGGACGGGCACTATGCTATGTTAAACTCGCGCTATGGAGCCGAATTCCCCGTGGTCGTTATCTCTGCCAAAGAGCGAACTGGTCTGGAGGAGATGAAGCAGGCTATTTATGAGACTCTGGACCTCATTCGAGTCTATACCAAGTCTCCGGGCAAAAAGCCTGATTTTGAGGAGCCAGTAGTCCTCAAGAAGGGTAGTACAGTCGAAGATGCGGCTGGGTCTATCCACAAGGACTTTCGCAACAGGTTGAGATATGCCCAGCTTTGGGGCTCGGGAAAGTATGATGGGCAGCGAGTTAAGAGGGGGCATATCCTTGAGGATGGGGATGTAGTAGAACTGCATGCTTAGACTGCTGGTTTCAATTTGCAGTCTGCTGACAGAGGTGTCATAACATATTAGATTGGCGCCAAGTTCAATATCGGAGTAAAATGTAGTTAGAAGCAAGATGCGAGATTTGCTGAGATGAGTTCTGACGAAGAAAGAATTGAATATGCTGTAAGCCACACTGAGGTCCTGCGTTCTCCGAAGCAGACATTGGCTACCTTTGGCACCACCAACATTTATTATTATCTGGTTACCGAACCTTCGTATAGTGAGCTTGCGGGAGGTGAAGATGAAACTGTGGTTAGGGAGGGGAGGGTACTCGCAGAGAGGCCCAGGGTGGTAACACCATCATACCTGGTGAATGTGGAAGGGTTTAGCGAACATGCTAAGAGATATCTCGAAACGATAATCCAGGAGCGTGGGCCGAATACACCCGGGCTTTTTTATGGTTATAGGAATGAACCCAAGGGAATGAACATCGTATCCTCTGATATGAGTTCGGTTGTGCGTAGACTTGAGGAACAAATAGACAAAGAGGGAGACCCACTTACTACAATCATAAAAGGTGTAGACGATCTATGGGATGTCTCCTTGCTGAAGTTTGTCTTCGACATGACTAGGTACTCTCTAGGCGGCAATGTGCTTGAATTAGGCAGAAGGGGGCTTCTGGACATAGACAGTAGCGGGATTCCTCTGGATGCCAGAATGTCGATTGAGCGTCTTTTTGCTCTGGTTACGAAAGGTGAGCTCGATCCCTCTGCGCTAAAGATGGAGCTGGATAGATGGGGTTTATTTGAGGAGTATG
>DAOWAU010000019.1 GCA_030634425.1 Dehalococcoidia bacterium | reverse complement strand
TGGAGCTTTTGTCAGAAGTACCTGAAGACATTACACTATTCAGCGATAAAAGGCGTATGAAGCAGGTGTTGATGAACCTGGTGAGCAACGCCGTCAAGTTCACCGACCAAGGGAGTGCAAAGATTGCTGCCAGAGTTCCAGGAGATGATAATCTGGAGGTTCGTGTCATTGATACCGGGGTAGGGATAAAACAGAAGGATATGTATAAGCTATTCCAGCCCTTCCAGCAGGTAGGTGTATCACTTACCAAGAAGCAAGAGGGAACTGGACTGGGGCTATACCTCACCAAGAAGCTGGTCACCCTTCTGGGGGGTGATATCTCGGCGAAGAGCCAATATGGTAAGGGAAGCGAGTTCACCTTTACCGTTCCACTAAAATATGAGGAGGAATAAAGAAATGAAGCGAGTGCTGGTGGTTGAGGACAACGAGACCAATCTCTATTTAATCAAGTTCATGCTTGAGAAGAACGTATACGAAGTCATTGAGGCGAGGGAGGGTGCCATGGGCGTGGAACTGGCTATTAAAGAGAAGCCTGATTTAATCCTTATGGATGTTCAACTGCCGGACATCGACGGTCTGGAAGCCACCAAAAGAATAAGAGCATCTGATGCAGATAGTGATATTCCCATTGTTGCTCTCACTTCCTTTGCCATGCCTGGTGATAGGGAGAAGGCCCTGGCGGCTGGCTGCACGGGCTACATTGAAAAACCAATCAACCCGGATACTTTCATCGCCGAGATAGAGAAATACTTATGAACACACCTGACTCTGTAATCAGGAGGGTGGAGAAATGAAGATACTTGTAGTGGACGATAAGGAAGAGGAACGGTACCTAGCGGAGACCCTGCTGAAGGGGAACGGCTACGATGTCGTATCGGCTACCAATGGTGCCGAAGCCCTGGAAAAACTTCGTGCCGAAGGCTTTGACATGATTATCTCCGACATTCTAATGCCGGTCATGGATGGATATCAGTTTTGCCGGGAGTGCAAGGAAGACAAGAAACTGAGGAATATCCCCTTTGTTTTTTACACGGCTGAATACATAGAAGAGGGAGATGAGAACCTCGCCTTAAGAATGGAAGTGGACAGATTCATTCGAAAGCCCATTGAATCGGAGGAGTTCGTAAAGCTCATTCAAGGCGTATTCCGAGATGTGGAGGAAGCCAAGAAGAAGCCTGTTGTGGCAGGTATGAAAATACTGATAGTTGAGGATAACGAAGACAGCCGTAATTTATTAATGAAACAGCTCCGTGCCTATGGTCATGAAATAGCAGCTGCGGCTGACGGGGCTGAGGCACTGGAGCAAGCGCTGGCACAGCCCCCAGATATAATTGTCTCTGATATCATGATGCCCAAAATGGACGGTTACCAGCTATGCCAGGAATGTAAGCAGAATGATAAACTCAAGGATATTCCATTTGTCTTTTACACAGCGACCTACACTAAAGAAGAGGATGAGAAGCTTGCCCTGAGCCTGGGGGCTAACACCTTCATCCGCAAGCCCAGCGAACCTGATGTCCTTGCCCAGATGCTATCCGAGATAGTTGAAAAGGCCAAGTCTGGCGCTTTGGCTCCGCCTAAGGTTGTCCCTCTTAAGCCATCCCTCTTCCTCACTAAATACAATAAGCGAATTGTAGCCAAGCTAGAGGAAAAGATGGTTCAGCTAGAGGTAGAAATCACCGAGCGCAAGCAGGCGGAGGCGGTACTTCGAGAGTCGGAGGAGAGGTACCGCGATTTGTTTGAGAACGCTAGCGACCTGGTGCAGAGTGTTGCCCCTGATGGTCATTTCCTCTATGTGAACAGGGCGTGGCGGGAGATACTTGGGTACAGCGAAGAGGAGGTAGCCAATCTTACGCTATGGGATATAATCCACCCCGATTCTATACCCCACTGTCAGGAAATTTTCCAAAAGGTTATATCGGGGGAAGCCGTAAGCAACATTGAGGCTATCTTTGTCGCCAAGGACGGGAAATTAGTCTCGGTTGAGGGGAATGCTAACTGTCGATTCAAGGGAGGAGAGGTAGTGGGTGCCCGGGGTATCTTTCACGATATCACCGAGCGCAAGCAAATGGAGGAGGTACAGGAAAGACTTAACCAGTACCTTCAGGCAAAAGTTAGCGAGCTGGAGACATTTAGCTATGGTATCGCTCATGATCTAAGAAGTCCCCTGGTGAGCATTGAAGGTTTCAGTAGCTTGCTCCGAGACGACATACAAAACCAGAAGATGGAGAGGGTGCAAGAGGATTTCCGACTACTCGAGTCCGGGGTCAGGAGGATGCAGCAGTTCTTGAATAGGACTCTGGAATATTCCCGTGCCGGCCAGCTGGTAAAGCAGACCAAAAATGTTTCTTTTGGCGAGATTGTCGAGGAGGTGATTACAGAGTTTGCCGAGCAGGTGAGCTCGATTGGGGCTACTGTTTCGCTCGCCGAGAAATTTCCTAGGGTTTACGCGGACAGGACCAGGATAAGACAGGTGCTGACCAACCTTATTCAGAACAGCATCAATTATCGGGATAAAACCAGGCCCCTGAAAATTGAGATAGGTTACCGGCTTTCAGAGGACAAAGCCGTCTTCTTTGTGCGTGACAACGGGCTCGGGATTGACGCCAGTGAGACGGAAAAGGTCTTTGCTCTCTTTTATCGGGGAACAGCAGATGGTGAAGGCAGCGGTGCCGGCCTGGCGATTGTGAAGAGAATTATTGAAGCACACGGAGGCAGAATATGGGTAGAAAGCCAACTGGGAAAGGGAACCACCATGTGCCTTGCCTTGCCTCAACAGAACGGCACAAACAAGGGGGGTAACAATGGAAAAGATTAAGATACTTTTAGCCAATAGCTCCACCTTTACCCGAATCGTCCTCGCCAATGCGCTGGAAACGCTCGGGTTTGAAGTCGTTGCTATCGCTAAAGACGGTAGAGAGGCCCTGGACAAGTTTACTGAGCTTAGCCCTGATATTGCCCTGATAGACCTGGAACTGAAAGGTATCGATGGTATCGAGGTGGTACGCGCACTAACAACAGATAATCCTTCAGCGGCTGTTGCCTTGCTCATACCGCAGAACATGGATGACCCGGACATAATCGTTGAAGCGGTCAGGGCAGGGGCAAAGGCCTATATCAAGAAGCCTACATCAGGTGAAGAGATTAAAGCACGCCTGACCAAACTGCTGAAAAGGAGGGAAGAAAAATGACCATGCAAAGGGAGCTAAACATATTGCTGATAGAGGACACCGAGGAGCATGCCGTGCTTATGAGGCGGGCACTGGAGAAGGGGAAGCTGAAGCCACGACTATTTTGGATTACAGATGGCAGGGCGGCGCTCGATTTCCTGTATAACCGAGGCGATTATGCCGACAAAGAGGTTAACCCCAAGCCAGACTTAATCCTACTTGACCTAAAGCTGCCGAAGGTTAGCGGGCTAGAGATACTGGGACAAGTAAAGGGCGAGGAAAGGTTGAGGGACATACCGGTGGTGGTGCTTACCGCCTCGGATGAAGGAAAGGACATAATTGAGAGCTATCAGGGGGGAGCCGAGAGTTACCTTACGAAGTCGGTTCTCTTTCTCAACAAAGGGGCGGATGCAACGGTGGTTCTAGATACTGTAATGGCAATGGCAGGTGTATGAGAAGGTGCCCATGGCGATGAAAAAGAGCACTATAGCCACTATGTCCGAGAGGAAGGTGATGCCTTCTGGTATTACCAGATAAAAAATGATGGATAGATATAAACGATACAAATCGAAGCAAGAGGTAAATTACATGAAATACTTCAAGAAATTTCTGAGAGACCAGAGAGGTGTGTCCCCGGTAATTGGCGTGATATTGATGGTTGCCATAACCGTGGTCATGGGAGCGGTAGTAGCCAGTTTCGCCTACGGCTACTTCGGGAACATCACAGAGACACCTAATGTTGTGCTGTCTGTTTTGGATGACCCGACCGACTCGAACTCGCTGCTGGTCAAGCACAATGGCGGGGAAAGTATAGTCGCCAGCGACTGGAAATGCTCGATAACAGCGGGGAAAGAGGCTGTCACAGACTTCACATCGCAGACCCTAACTGGTGCCAATGCTATATCGACGGGCACAACTCTAGATGTGACGGATATAACAACGGACGGTACCACTGACATAGCTGCAGGGTGGTATCACTTCATCGCGGTCCATGTGCCTAGTGACGCCATTTTGCTTGATACCAATGTGCTGGTGCGCTAAGGGTAATAGCCAAATAGAAGACTAATGTTACCCGGCGAGTACGCCTGACAGATTGGGTAGCGTTACCGGCACCCGGTCAGACTACTCGAATAAGGTTAACCCCATACGGGGGAGCTAGGCACAATTATCGGGGTGTCCGAAATGACTTTACACCGAATACTGAATAAGCCGAGGGGGAATATACCCTTCCCGTTGGTCCGTGACCGGGAAGGGAAACGCTATGAGTTTGCGCCTGACATCTCAGTTAGGAGAGGAAAAGGTGAAAGTGCTGGTAGTTGAGGATAGTAACCTAAGCTGGAGCCGGGTGTGCCAGGCGAGGGAGATTCACTTATGGCTGTAGCTCAAGAACGAGTTTCAGGCAAAGAGATAAGATGTACCAATTGTGGACAAGAAACCAGTGGTATTGACTCCTGCGAGTGGTGCCACTATCCACTGCTCAAGGGCCTCGAGACAAGACGCCGGAAAGCGGAGAAGCTAGCGGCTAAAGAGGAGGCAAGAAGAAAGGCTCAAGAAGCCCAACAGTCAAAACTAGCCGAGAAGCAGGCACAGAAAGAGGCAAAAAGAAAAGCGAGCAAAGCGAGAAAGGCTACAGACACCGTGAAGCAGGTAAAAAAGGAGGACAAACCAGCCTCTCAGCAGCAAGAGGCTGAGCAACCCCAGAAAACTGTGGCTACCGGTAAGCAGACAGAGAAAGATATAGAGCAGGAACCCGCAATTGTGGGGGGAAACAGTGAGGCAATAGAGGATGCCCTTGAGCTGGGGTTGGCGCCGGAGATAGATAGGGAAAGATTCCTGGAGGTGTATCCAGTGAACGAACCTTACGCCTACATTGGCATTGAAGCGAGCCAGCCTCACACCTATCAGGTATGCGAGGTTAGCCTGACCAAGGGCGAGGAGGAGCTACTAAAGGAGATAAGGTTATGGCTCTACGAGACAATTAATGTGGATTTCGCCTCATTGGATAAGCCTGAGGACTTCCTGAGGCAAAAGGTCCAGGAAATAACCAGGGACTTTGGCATCCGCTTAAGCCCTTTGAGTATAGAAAGGATAATGTACTACGTGGTAAGAGACCTGATAGGTTACGGCAGGCTTGACCCGGTACTGAGAGACAAGAAGGCCGAAGACATATCGGCTGATGGAGCTGGGATTCCGGTCTATGTCTACCACCAAAAATACGGGTCGCTAGAAACCAACGTTACCTTTAACCAAGAGGAGCTAGACTCTTTGATTTACAAGCTGGCGCAGAGGTCAGGCAGGCACATTTCTATGGCTAGACCCCTTCTGGATGCCTCGCTGCCTAACCAGGACCGGCTACAACTGCGTATAGGAAGTCAAGTTACCACCAAAGGCTCGACTTTTACTATAAGGAAATTCAGGGAGACACCCTTCACTCCGATAGACTTGATAAACCTCGGGACTTTGTCGGTAGAGATGGCTGTCTATTTCTGGATGGCGGTGGAAAACGGGTTTAACATCCTCATTGCTGGCGGCACGGCAACGGGGAAAACCACCTTCCTCAATACCATCTCCATGTTCATACCGCCCAATAGCAAGGTGGTCAGCATTGAGGATACCAGGGAAATAAACCTTCTTCACCAGAACTGGATACCCTCTGTCACCAGGGATACCGCAGAGCGTGGCTCGATAGAGATGTTTGACCTGCTCCGAACTGCCCTCAGACAGCGACCTGAGTACCTGCTGGTGGGAGAGGTGCGAGGACGAGAAGCCTATACCCTTTTCCAGGCTATGGCCACTGGCCACATCACCTTCTCCACCTTTCATGCCGACTCAGTGGAGTCGTTGGTGAAAAGGCTGACCAAGCCCCCCATCGACATTCCGCTAATGCTGCTTGACAGCATAGACATCGTGGCGCTGGTCAGGATGGTGAAGGTCGGTGATATTAGATCCAGAAGATGCACTAATGTGATAGAGGTGACCGGTATTGACTTTGAAAACGAAACCCTCAAGACGAATGAGGTTTTCCGAAGTACCGCTGGCAGCTTCCAATTCAGTGGGGAGTCCAAGGTCTTCCTAGAGGCCATGGAAAAGCTGAACATGAGCGAGGAGGATTTATCAGCAGAGTTTGCCCGGCGGCTGAGAATAATGAATTTGCTGCGTGAGAGCAAGGTAAACGACTTCTATACATTAAGTAGACTGCTATTTGACTATAGTATACGTCCCGATGAGGTCGAAAAGCGCCTGCTGCAGGGAGAGATACGGTGAACATGGGTACAATAGCTCTGCCTCTCTTTGGTGATTACTACAGGAGAAGACGAACCCGTTTCTCCTTCCTGACCAATGACTTGATAAAGGCCAGGATATATGTCCCTGTAGAAACATGGCTATCCACTGCTACCCTGTATTCCCTGGTGCTGGCGCTGATTTACGTCACCCTGGGGCTGATGGTGTCGGTCCTCCTCATTAACTATGTGCCAAGCTGGCGATTCCTCCTCGAAGCGGAAATCTCCCCGTTGGGATTTTTGGTTTACTTCAGTCTGATTGTCGTCGCGGTGCTTGCTTGCTTTCTGGCTATGTTTCTCCTCTTTATTCTCTATCCCCGGGTTAGAGGCTGGGAAAGGAAAAAGAAGATAGACGGCCATCTACCCTATGCCATCTGCTGGATGTCATTCATGGCTACCACAGGTGTCATTCCTTACCTGATTTTCAAGAAGCTTGCCGAGACGGGGGAATTCTTCGGCGAAGTAAGTCAAGAAGCGAAGATGGTGGTAAAGGACGTTGAGTTGCTCGGTTTTGATTTCATAAGCGCGTTGCGCAACCTGGCTTCCGCTACTCCTTCCACACATCTGAGAACATTTATCCAAGGGGCGGTGACGAATGCCCTCTCCGGAGGCGAAATGGGAACCTACTTTATCAGCAAGGCGCAGGAAGCCATGGAAGAGAATAGAAAGGAGTTTACCGAGTTCATTGCGGCTCTGGGTCTAGTTTCTGAGGTCTACATCATCGGGCTGGTGGCGGCGCCGCTCCTTGTTATTGTCATGTTCGCTGCCATGATGATGTTAGGAGGGGCAAGCCCAATGATTCTGATGGCAATCATATACGGGTATATCCCGCTGGGCTCGATGTTGTTTGTACTGCTTACCGATATTTTGACACCAGAGGGGATAAAGTAAGATGAACAGGGATATGATGCTTGAGGCAGTAGAGCAGCACAGACGGAAGTCTACCCTGCTGCAATTCATTGATTCCCCACTGCGTACCATGAGGGAGAGGCATTATCTGCTGTATCTTATCTCGGGCGGAATTGCGATGTCTTGTGCCGCTGTTGCCTTCTACCTGGGTGTCGACCCAATGAATATCGGAATTCTGGCCCTTATCCTGACTATTATGCCACCGGGCTTTTTTAACTTCTATGAGACAAGAAGAATTAGTAGATTAGAGGCAGAGTTTCCGGCTATGGTGCGCGATATCAGCCTGTCCGTAAAATCAGGAATGACTCTAGAGGGGGCGATGAGCATTGCTGCCAGAGGGCACTATGGTGCGCTCACCCCGGCTATAAAACAGATTGATAATATGATGTCATGGGGTGTCTCCTTTGAGGACGCTTTGCTTCACTTCGCTAAGAAATACCCTACGCCGCTTATCCGAAGAACGATTTATACCCTAATCGAGGCATTTAGGATGGGTGGTCAGTTAGGTGAGGTACTGGAGGGCGTTGCCACCGACGTGGAGGAGACAAAAGCCCTGGAAAGGAGAAGAAGCTCGGAGACCAAGCCATACCTTCTGGTCTGTTACGTCAGCTACTTCGTTTTCCTTGCTGTGATACTGGTTATGAGCTATGTCTTCCTCCCCATGATGAAGGAGGCGGCCGAAGTTTCTACTGGTGAAGCCCTGCCCGGTGTGATGGGAGAGTTTGCCGTGTCTGAGGAGGACCTGGCTCTATACAATATGCTTTTCTTCCATGCTCTGGTGATACAGGGCCTTTTTGCCGGTATTATCACCGGGAAGATAGGTGAAGGGAAGGCGGTTGCTGGGCTTAAGCACTCGGTTTTCTTTATCGTAGTGGCAGTTATTGCCTACACCCTATTGATGTAGGTTAGCCATAGGTGTTCGGGAGGATATGGCCAAGATGAGAGCTAAAATTCGGAGCCTGTGGAAAGAGGAAAGAGGGGTCTCTGCGGTACTTGGTGCCATGCTGATATTGGTGACCATGGTGACGCTATACGGCATCATACAGGCGTACCACGTGCCTATCTGGAACAAGGATGTAGAATTCGAGCACCTTGACGTGGTCCATGATGACATGATGGCCTTCAAATCAGACGTGGAGGATGTGGCATTATCTCAGACACCAAAGTCCAGCGATATCCGGATGGGAGTACGTTATCCCAATCGGATATTCCTGGCGAATCCTGGCATCGGAGTGGCTGGTACGCTGACCTCGGAAAGCGTAGAGGTCTCTATTGAATATACCATCGATGGCTTAGGGGACCCAACGATTACCACGAGCTATAGCTCAAATCGAATAATCTATGAGGTGCAGGGCAATGTTGATAGCCCAAAGCTAGTCTATGAACACGGGGTGATAATCAGGGACTATGGGGACGCAAGCGCAACCACGGATGAGCAGTCGCTAATAGTAGGTGACGAGATTTATATACCGGTTTTAACCGAGAACTTGACGGCGTCTTCATCCATGGAAACGGAGTCGATTGAGATAAAACCGCTGTCCCAATCCTATAGCCGCTCCAAGATCAAATCGGTGACCATTACCATGGACACGGCCTATCCGGAAGCCTGGGAACAGCTTCTGGCCGGGACGAGCACCGCGGATACAACGGTGGAGGTTGACCTTGAGCAAAGCGAGATTGTTATTGTGAGCACAGCCGTACGGCAAATCAGCTTCCCTGCGGGAGATGTGACTGCCGACGCACTGTATGCTGGACTGGCAACATTAAGCACTAAATCCGTGCCTGTGACGTATACCAGCATAGACATTAGCCAGGACTACCCCTGCATTCTGGACATCACTATAGATGAGGGGGATAACGTACAAACCCAATCCACGATAACGGTGACAGTGAAAAATGCCACCGCTCCCTTTGACATCCATGCTGACCTCGCAAACCTGACCAATGACCCGGAAATGTATGATGTGTTTCCAGACTACTCATCGCCGTACTCCATTTCCGCGACCAGTTGGGGGCTACCCAACCAGAACACGGTGCAATGGACTAATATA
>DAOWAU010000101.1 GCA_030634425.1 Dehalococcoidia bacterium | reverse complement strand
TTCAGCATTCTCATACTGGAAGCCGCGGCTTTCCAACAACTTAACCCGGTCAAGCAACTCCTGTGCTTCTTTACCCCGGGGAGCTAAATCTACCCCCATTTCCTTTGCCTTATATATGATATTCCTCTTACCTGCCAACTCGGATACTAGTGCCTTGGGTTGATTACCTACTTGTGCCGGGTCTACGTGTTGGTAGCTCTCCGACCATTTGGCAAGGCCGGAAACATGGAGGCCACCCTTGTGGCTAAAGGCACTGGAACCTACGTAGGGCGAAGAGGCATCAGGAATAAGATTGGCTGCCTCACTCACATAGTGTGCTACCTTGGTTAATTTGGCTAATTGGTCTTCGGTAATACAATCGAGCCCCATTTTGAGCTTCAAATTGGGGATAACAGAGCAGAGGTTGGCATTGCCACAGCGCTCGCCATAGCCATTGATCGTTCCCTGAACCTGCTCAACCCCAGCGCTTACTGCCGCCAGGGTATTAGCCACTGCCAATTCACCATCATTATGAGCGTGAATACCTAGTGACACAGCGGTTACCTTCTCGGCTGCCTCAACAGCAGCCATTACCTCGTTGGGCATTGAGCCCCCATTGGTATCACACAACACCAAACAGCTAGCTTCGGCTTCAGCGGCTGCCTGTAAAACACGCAAGGCATAGCTGGGGTTAGTCTTAAAACCATCAAAGAAGTGCTCAGCATCAAAGAAAACAGTAAGCCCATGTGCCTTGAGATAGCCTATGGAGTCGGTGATCATGCCGAGGTTTTCCTCTAGGGTTGTCTCTAATACCTTGGTAACCTGCAACTCCGAGCTTTTACCGACGATGGTAACTACCTTTACCCCGGCACTGGCCAGGGCCTGGAGGTTAGCATCGGTTTCGGCGCTAGTCTTGGGGCGTCTGGTGCTACCAAAAGCAACCAGTTGGGCATGAGAGAAGGGTAAGCTCTGAGCCTTGACGAAGAACTCAACATCCTTAGGGTTGGAGCCAGGCCAGCCGCCCTCGATAAAGTGGATGCCAAGTTCGTCAAGCTTTTTGGCGATATTTAGCTTGTCAACTACAGAAAAGGAAATGCCCTCTTTCTGGGCTCCATCCCGCAGTGTGGTATCATAAAGCTGAACCGATGGCAATTTTCAGCCCTCCACCTTCCCCGCAATCAGGTCTCCCATCTTCTTCGTCCCCACCCTTGTTTTACCTTCGTCTATTATATCATAGGTACGATAGCCCTGCTGTAGCACCTCGGTGACCGCACTCTCAACACTCTCGGACTCTTTTACTAAGCCGAAGGAATAGCGCAGCATCATGGCTGTGCTGAGGATGATGGCGATTGGATTAGCCATATCTAGTCCAGCCCGACGAGGAGCGCTGCCATGGATAGGTTCATACAAACCGAATATATTAGTCCCTTGCTTGGGTACTCCAGCTAAACTGGCTGAGGGTAGCATCCCCATAGAGCCAGCCAGCATTGATGCCTCATCGGTGAGAATGTCGCCAAACATATTCTCGGTGACCAGAACATCAAAGTATGTTGGGTTTTGGATCAGTCTCATAGCGCAGGCATCTACCAACATATGCTCCAGCTCAACATCGGGGTATTCTTCAGCCACCTCCATTGCCACCTGCCGCCATAATCGGGAGGATTGCAATACATTGGCTTTATCCACCGAGACCAGTTTTTTGCGCCGACCTCGTGCCACTTCAAAGCCAACCCTGACAATACGCTCAATTTCCTGCTCGGAGTAGGTCATGGAGTCAGTAGCCCGCCTGCCCCGGGATGTCTGCCACTGTCTTTTCGGTCGGGCAAAATAGAGACCGCCGGTAAGCTCACGAACAAAGATAAGGTCTACCCCTTTGATAATCTCTGGCTTCAGGTTGGTGGAATCAACCAGCGGGGAGAAGACCTTAACCGGGCGTAGATTGGCGAATAATCTCAGCCCTTTTCTCAATGCTAGAAGGCCGTCTTCAGGGTGAACCTTGGCTTTAGGGTCGTCCCACTTAGGACCACCCACCGCCCCCAGCAATACCGCATCACACTTCTTGCACACCTTCAGGGTATCCGGGGGAAGAGCCTTCCCTGTTTTATCAATGGCAGCTCCACCTACCATGCTATAGTTCAGATTGAACTCATGGCCAAACCTCTTGTTTATCGCCTGCAGGACTTTGATTCCCTCGGCGATAACCTCAGGGCCGATGCCATCGCCGGGCAGAACAGCTAGGTTGAATCGCACCCTAATAAATCCTCCTATTGGCTAATCTGTTTTTAGTATAGGCAATCAGCCCACCGGCTGATATCAGCTCTGCCATAAAATCAGGATAAGGCTCAGCCATAAACTCCGTGCCCCTGGTCAGGTTCTTTATCCTGCCGCTAGCCAGCTCAACCTCTAGTATATCACCAGCCTCGGTGTTATCCACCGCCTCCCCGCACTCAAGCAGGGGCAAGCTGATATTTATGGCATTGCGGAAGAAGATGCGGGCAAAGCTTTTGGCGATAATACAGGAGATGCCAGCTGCTTTAATCGCCAGCGGGGCATGCTCCCGAGAAGAGCCACAGCCGAAGTTAGTGGTAGCCACAATTATGTCCCCCGGCTCTACCCGACTCACAAAGTCCCCATCTATATCCTCCATGCTGTGCTTCGCCAGCTCCGCTGGCTCAGACACATTCAGATACCGTGCCGGGATGATGGCATCGGTATTTACATCCGCCCCATATTTATGAACCTTGCCTTTCATAATCATAATTCCACCAAAGACTCCTCAAAATCCTTAACCCTGGGTGGCTTTTTGCCTTTGCCGGGTTCAATAGTGTGCCCTTCTTCTTCTAACTGGGCAGCCTGGGCAGCCACCCCGCCGGGGAATTTTTCATTAAGGCTGCCATCGGTTTTAATTACCCGCCAGTAGGGGGCTATTCCGGTCACCCCCTTGTCTAAATCCTCCTCGGCGGCTTCGGCAGCGATACGGAGGAAGATACCAGTGCACAGGGGGCAGGCGGAATCAGTACTATAATCCCTCGCCAGCCGCTCCCTGATTTGGTTTACGGTAATCAGTTTGCCCCTTTGAACCTTACGCATTAGAGCGTCAACATCAAGAGGTTTGGGGATGAGCAGTGTACCCCCGCCTTTAGGGTTATCGACCACCTTGCGCTCCTGCTCTGCCTCCAATTTCTCTCGCCAGGTCTTCCTTTTAGGTATAGATTTCCTCCTTTTAAGGTTTTGTAACCTCATCAGGATTGACAATCCTGCCAGCTATAGCGCTGGCGGCGGCAACGACTGGGTTAGAGAGGTAGACTTCTGATTTGGGGCTGCCCATCC
>DAOWAU010000118.1 GCA_030634425.1 Dehalococcoidia bacterium | reverse complement strand
TGGTACTCAACGTTACTATTTTCCTATCAAAAATATCCAAATTGGTCATTGTGCACCCAATGATGCGTGTGCTAGTCTTCTTATAGATTCCAGGGAGCGCTTTCATATAGAAGTTCCACTATGGAAGAACGCGTAAAGCAGACCCAGGTCGAAAGCCTAATGACTGCCCGGCAGGTAGCTGACTTCTTGCAAGTCAGCGTGTGCACCATTGGCCGCTGGAGTCGCAAAGGAGCGCTGAAGTTCTACCGCGTGGGTGGTCGCGGTGATATGAGATATCGACTCAAGGAGGTTCTTAGTTTCCTAGAGGAATCCAACTCTCACTCAAGAGCAGACACCATGGGTGAGAAGGTGCCAGTTCGCCCCAACACAGACAGCCTTTCTGTTCCAAAGAGGAAGGCCAGGCATGGCGAAAAAAGGCTAGCTCATGCGAAATAGAACTCGCTTAACCGCCGCTGTACCACTGGGAGAGTCCGAGAATAGGCTAGGGGCCTTTGCAGCATTTCCTCACCAGCGTGTTCCCAATAAGACAAAAGTCGCTTACAGAAAACAAGGGGAATCATGAAAGCGCTGATTATTGAAGATAACCCGGAGATCGTGGAGTCTATTTCCCTGACCTTCCAGATACACTGGCCTGAGGCTCAGTTAGTATCCACCCACATGGGAAGGGAAGGGACAGAGTTGGCGGAGAGTGAAGCCCCCGATATCATCATTCTTGATCTGGAGCTTCCGGATATGAGCGGCTTTGAGGTGTTAAAGCAAATCCGCCTCTTCTCCTCTGTACCCATTATTGTCCTCACCGTAAGGGCAGAGGAAGCCGATATAGTTAAAGGGCTGGAGTCGGAGGCAGATGATTACATACTCAAACCCTGCGGACAGCTCGAGCTCCTGGCACGGGTAAAGGCCAGGGTGCGCGATAAGACCCGTTTTGCCAAAGAGTCACCCATGTCTTTTGGTCCACTGCTCTTTAAGCCTCGCACACGCCAGCTTTTGTATGGAAAAAAGGAGATAAACCTCACTGGCATCGAAGCTCATATCATTCATCACCTGATGAGAGCTGGAGGTGATGTGGCGAGCTACTCCAGTCTCGCCGAGGAAGCGTGGGAGAAGGCCTACCCCTGGTCTGAAGACAGCCTCAGGGTTCACATCAGGCGCCTGCGGGAGAAACTGGAAGCAGACCCCAGCCACCCACAGCTTATCCTTAGCAAACCCGGCATAGGATACTTCCTGGCGAAACCAGGCTAAACTTGATCCAAAGCCGCCGCGAGCACCGGTAACCGAAGTGCTCCACGGATCAAGTAGTAGGCCTGATCGTAGAGACTGCGCCCACCTTCTCAGCAGAAGAGATATGCAATGTCCCCAAATAGGTGAATTCGGCTTCGTGAGATACAAGCAGGGCATCTGAGAGAGGCAAATAGAGCTTCCAGCCCCAAGCCCCAAAGCACTACGTCACATCTTTTCGGCTGTTCCTAGTACTATCTTCCCATCAGTGACTATCCATAAGAGCTATTGCATACTTAATGACAGGTCTGCTAATATATGATGACGTAGTAGCATCCTACCATAGAGATGTGGGCGTCTATGATTCAGGTTACGATTTCATGGTCGCAGTGGATATAGATTTGACACTACTGCATCGAGATTAAGAAAGGGAGTGAATTATGCAGCAGACTATGAAGGAGACAAATCCAGAAAGGATGATGACAGTTCAGCAGGTAGCAGCCCTCTTGCAGGTTAGCATCTGCAGCGTAAGGCGTTGGAGTGACAGAGGAACACTGAAGTTCTACCGCGTCGGTTCTCGAGGTGACAGGAGATATTGGCGCGAGGATGTTTTTCGTTTCCTTGAGGATTCTAGCCCCCACCTAAGGGTAGATATCACGGGTTAAAACGTGCCAGTTTGCCCTCAGCATAGACTGACTTCTTTCCCTGCTGAGCTGTTGAGATAGCCCGAGAACAGATTGAGAGCGTTTATAGACGCGCCCAGGGACTACTTGCCCCCAACGCCTCTCTCTTGTATTTCGCTTACATGTAGCATGTAGGCAACCACATATAACCGCTTGCATAGGCCATATGCGACTTGGAAACCAGGCACTCCGCAAGAGCTTCTCTTTGAAATGCCGGGCTTCGTACTGAGGTTATCCCAGCCTAGCTGCATTGCGCAGTACGACAGTTTGCGCAACTTTCAACAGTCGCAGATGAATTGAGCCGAACGAACGACATCCTCGCTGTGTTTATAGCAATGCGCGATGGCTTGATTCCCATTCAATCGGGTCGCGACGCAGGCCACCTTTGATAAAGACTCCTCCGTAGAGTCATTCCACTCAAGAAACTAAGAGAGCACCGTTGGTGGCGGCAGGTGAGCGCAGTCCGCTGAATTGCATATTAATATGGACTGGCCACTTTGCTTAAAGCTGTATTGAGGCGTAATGCTAAGTCCGAAAGTCCGTAGCAATGGCTCTATCGTGCATAATATAAAGGACTCATCTGTTGGGCTGAGAGTGTGGATGGGGGAGCGGCAGTCCGCACTATTCACGATTGCATGATCATCTTCGGACACGTTGCCCCCGGTGAGGAGTACCCCCTGCTTTGAGATTCGATTGAAAGACTGCCATGAGCAGCCCTCGGCTTCTGATGAGAATTGACACCCGCGGAGCAATGACACTATCATTGTCGTAAACCGAGTATGGCGAGGAGGAAGAATAGGATGGAGAAGACAGACTTGATGAAGCTCAATATATATGACCCTGCTGACCATCCTGAAGAGTGGACGCCCGAGATGTACCAAAAGCTGGAACAGGCAAGGGACATAGTTGAGGAGTGGTGGTTGCCCAACCGCCGACAACTGGACCGCCTGGGCGGCGTCCTGGCAATGACAGAGATGTCAGACGTCTACTACGGTCTGCACAAGTCGATAATAGATGCCGGGTTCTACGGCAGGACTATACCCAAGG
>DAOWAU010000017.1 GCA_030634425.1 Dehalococcoidia bacterium | reverse complement strand
GGAGGAAGATGTTAGGTGAAAAGGAAAGTAACACCAAAATTAGTTGCTATTATTATCTTGATAGCAGCAATAGCGATCATTATGCCCCTAGGCATAGGCTGTTTGCCTAAAGCAGCAGCACCAGCAGCAGCGCCACCAGCAGCAGCGCCACCAGAAGCAGCGCCACCAGCAGCAGCGCCACCAGAGGCACCAGCAGAAGAGGTGCAAACTTGGCACCTCAGAGGTATATCTCCCCAGGTTCGCTCCGTTGTGGAAAGAGACTCGATAGCACAGTGCTGTGATATTATCACAGAGATGAGCGGCGGGCGAGTTACCTTTGACTGGTACGCCGGCGGCGAGCTTATGCCATCTGAGGAGGAGATACCCGCCCTCAAGGCTGGCACCATTGATATGCTTCAGTGGTATCCGCTTATGGGTACTGTCACCGAGCTGAGGACCATTGAGTGCGGCGCTCCCTTCGCCACCAAGAATGCTATAGAGTTCAGGTCGCTGATTTACCACCGAGGGCTGAAGGAGCTCTTCGCCGAGTCCTATGAGGAGCAGGGTCTTATCTATCTTGGACCCTCACTACACGACCCTATAGAGATTTGTTCCCGATTACCAGCCTATTCCCTTGAGGACATGGAGGGGCAAAGGATTCAGCTTCTGGCTGAGCACGCTTATCCCTATGAACAGATCGGCGTTGCCTGTATGCCTACTCCCCCAGCAGATGTCTACCTGGCCATTCAGACGGGTGCTATGGAAGGGTTCGGCTGGTCTGGTGCCGATGAGATCGTCATGTTCGGCATGCATGAGGTTGCCGAATACCTTTGGGACCCGCCCTTAGTTGATGTGTGTAATGTTGCCTACTTGATAAATCCAGATGTGTGGGCTAGCATGCCCAGCGACATACAGGCGATCATTCGCGAGGGAGTTCTCCACCTCGACCTGTGGAATGAGACGATAAGGGCTTCCGGAGAATGGAAGTACCGGACCGACGGTTCCTTTAAGGAAGTCTGCTACCTTCCAGAGGAAGATATCGAGGTGCTACGACAACACGGAATGGACTATCTGGATATAGTGGCTGAGAGGAACGCCAGGTGTGCCAGAGCCGTCGACATAATCAAGGCTTTTCGCGTTGAAGTGGACGAAGCTAACTGGTATGGCCATTAAGGAAACCAGTTAACAGTGTAGGCTAAAGTGATTCCCGCCCGCCCCCAAGTCGAAGTTTGACTGGGGGCGGGAAAGGAATTACATAGCAATTTTTAAAGGACTTTGAATGCCTGAAGTAGTAGTTGCTTACATAAAATTTATTGACCGAACCGTGGCACGGCTATGGACAGGGCTAAGATGGATTACTATGGTTCTCATAGGCGTCCTGACCTATGCCGTGGTGATGAGACATATTTTGGGTACACCCAGTATTGCAGCCTACGAGTTCGCCATGTTCATGATGACGATTGGGTTCTTTCTTGCCGGGGGACCTCTTCTTCTTCAAGAAGAGCATGTGAGAATGGATGCCTTTTATACCAAGTGGTCCCCCAGGAGAAGAGCCCTTACCGACGTGGTTACCTTCGCCCTCTTGATTTACATTATTGTCATGGCAATGACTGCCATTTCCGCTACCATGAGCTCTTATGCCGCAGGGCAACATACCAAAAGTATATGGTCACCTCCTCTCTGGCCCCTTAAAGCTGGTATGGCGACAGGGTGTGTCATACTACTTCTTCAAGCAATAGCTAATCTTATCCGCGACGTCGCTACTATCAGGGGGAAGCCGTTGTCATGAATGTAACGCTTATCACCATTGTGATGTTCGCCTCCATGATGGCGTTACTTACAACCGGGCGCCAGGTCTTCCTCATCGTTGGCGCCGTTGCCACTGTCAGTGCCATGGCCCTGTGGGGCACCGGTGGCATAATGATGCCGCACTTTAACGCCGTTAACATGATATATTGGGATGTCATGCTGTCCTTCCCAGCGTTTATCTTTATGGGGTATATGCTGGCCAGGTCAGGGATGGCTGATGCCCTTTACGATATGATATACAAGTGGATGGGTGGCGTTAAGGGCGGGCTAGGTATGGGAAGCATTGGCATCTGTGGCTTAATCGGGGCGGTACAGGGGACCTGTGTATCCGGGCAGGTGGCTATGGGGCTTATCGCTTTACCCTCTATGCTCAAGCGGAAGTACGATAAGTCAATAGTAACCGGCCTCGTCCAGGCCGGCGGCGGTCTGGGCTACCTCATCCCCCCCAGCCTGGTTTTCGTTCTCTATGGGTACCTAGCCAAGGTACCAATTGGGCACCTATGGATGGCTGGGGCAGTACCCGGCCTCATATTAGCTGGCATGTATATCGCCTATATTGGCATCAGGTGCCACTTTCAGCCTCACATCGGTCCACCCCTACCCCCTGAACTTCGGGTTGGCTGGGTAGAGAAATTTAAGAGCATGAGGGCTGGCTTAGCACCTATAGCCCTTCTTTTCATGGTTATGGGGTTATTGCTGATGGGGGTAACTACGGTAACAGAAAGCTCCGCCATTGGGGCTCTAGGTTCTATGGCGATTGCCCTTGCTTACCGCAGATTCAGATGGAAGGATTTCGTAGATGTGGTGGACCACACCTGGCGGCTTACCAGCATCATCATGTGGATCTTTGTCGCCGCTATTCTCTTCGGCGCTGTCTACCAAGGCCTTGGCGCGGCCAAGGCTTTTGACGTGATGATCACGGGAGTAGTAGGTCAGAACCCGACGCTGATAGTGGCTATGATGATAGGTATCTATATATTACTCGGGATGGTTATGGATGACTTCGCTATGCTCATCGTCACCGGTCATATGTTCATACCGGTACTAGTAGGCCTGGAAATAAACATGATCTGGTTTGGCGTTCTCTATTGCGTCACCGTCTTAATAGCCCTGATGACGCCTCCCTTTGGCTTTGCCCTGTTTATTATGAAGGGGCTGATTCCAAAGGGCTCAGGGATAACCATGGTGGATATCTACAAGTCAATTATACCCTTCGTGGCTATCAACGGTATTCTCTTGGCTATGTTAATACTTAAACCTGAGATATGCCTGTGGCTACCCGCCCTAGTCTTTGGCAAGTAACCTCTGACAATGATAGAATCGGCACTGGCAGTAGAATCTGTCAGAAGAGTCTACAGATATTATATTGCCGGATACTGGTGTGTCCTTTGATGCTTTGCATTGGGCGACACTTTGAGATATTACAGCACAGAAAGGAGGAATATTATGGCGATAAAAGGAGGATATTGGGGAAAGCTCTTATGCGTGGACCTTTCCCGCGAAGAAACGAGCGTAGCGACATTTGATGAAGGCTTTGCCAGAAAGTACCTGGGAGGAGTTGGCCTGGCCGCCAGAATAATCTACCCCAGCGTGGACAAAAATACCAACGCCCTCGGGCCGGATAATGTCCTTGTCTTCGCCACCGGAGCGTATCAGGCAGCGGCTATCGCCAGCTCTGGAAGGTGCATTGCTGCCGCTAAGTCACCGCTCACCGGCTATTGGGGAATGAGTCTGGCAGGAGGCCATATGGGCCCGGAGCTTAAGCGAGCTGGCTTCGATGCCGTGGTTATCACTGGGAAAGCCAAGAGGCCGGTCTATCTGTGGATTAACGATGGTAAAGCAGAGATTAGAGACGGCAGCAAGTTTTGGGGGCTGGAGACCAACCAGGTAGTAGATGCGCTAAAAGAGACGGTTGGTGATACCAAAGCTACGGTGGTTTCCATCGGTCCGGCTGGGGAGAACCTAGTGAGGCTTGCCAATATAGTAAATGACAAGCACGGGTTTTTCGGCAGGTGTGGACTGGGAGCGGTGATGGGGTCAAAGAACCTTAAGGCACTGGTAATAAGAGGCACTCTTAAGCCACCCATTGCCGACCCTGACAAGCTTAAGGAGGTCTATAATGCTGTCCTGACCAAGATTAAGGCGGCACCCTTCACCCAAGCAAACCGTCAGGATGGTCAGGCTATGGCAGTTGTCCCCAGAGAAGAGAACGGTCTTCTCCCCATGAAGAACTTTGCCCAGGATAACTGGGCTGAAGGGGCAGCTAAGATAGGAACTCCGAGGATAACCGAGGAGCTCCAGATTAAACCGTGGGCTTGCCCCTATTGTGTCATGGGGTGTCACAGGAGGATTACCAACACGAAGCATGACACTGAGACAAGTGGTCCAGAGTATGAAACCCTGGGTATGATTGGCTCAAATCTCCTGATAGAAGACCTGGCCGCAGTTACTAAAGCCAATGCCCTCTGCAACCGCTATGGAATGGATACCATTGAGCTTGGCGGGCTATTGGGTTGGGCGTTTGAATGCTATGAGAAGGGTCTGATAACCAAAGAGGATACCGATGGGGTGGAACTGAAGTGGGGTAATGGTGAAGCCCTGGTTAAGATGACGGAGAAGGTAGCTAAGAGGGAAGATATCGGAGACCTGATAGCCGAAGGGATAAGGGCCTGCGTTGACAGAATACCCAAGTCTAAGCCATATGCTGTGGAAGTAATGGGAATGGTGGCAGCGGCACACGACCCAAGGGCTTTCTTCGGTCAAACCATAACCACTATAGCCTCGCCAAGGGGAGCATGTCACCTGCACGGGTTTGCTGAGGCAGCAGAGCTAGGCGTTCTTCTCCCTGAATTGGGCATTGACAAAACAATGGACCCCCATGATGCCACCAAGAAGGGATATGTTAGTGCTATCTACCAGGATATCCAGGAATTTTGGAACAGCCTTACCTGGTGCTTCTTCTACTTCTTCTCCGATGTAAACCTGACCGACCAGCTTAACATACTAAATGCCATAACCGGCTGGGATGTAACCCCGAAAGAGGCTCAAAAGATGGGGGAGCGCATAGTGTGCCTGCATCACATGTTTAACCTAGCTAACGGGCTTGTCCCCGAGATAGAGAATGTGATGCCAGAGCGTTTCACCCGCCCCCATAAAGAGGGCGGGGCTGCCGGACAGGTACCGCCGTGGCAGGATATCTTGAAGGAGTATTGGGAGACGAAGGACTGGGCCAACGGTGTTCCGACAAACAAGAAGGTCGCGGAATTAGGCCTAGATGGCTTGGAAGCCAAAAGAGCTTCTAGCTTTAAGTGTCAGGATTACCGAGAATAGTGAATCTGTATCTTAAGGAACCTCAAAAAGTCACTTGAGAGACAGTGATGGCGCCGGCGTTTTAACCGGCGCCATCAGTTTATTCTAGAGACGCTCTCTTTATGACGGATATGCCGAACTAGGCCCGACCCTTTGCTAGCTCCGTATTTACCAGGTTTGGGGGAATCTCCCCTCGCAGCCCGGCTAATAGATTTTTTACAGCCAAAGTGGCATATGCCGTTCTGGACCTTACGCTGGCGCTGGCCAGATGAGGGGTAAGAATCACATTATCAAGGTCAGCCAACCCCTCGCTGAGACGAGGCTCATCCTCATAAACATCCAGGGCAGCTCCGGCGATACGCCCTGCTTTAAGAGCCTTAACCAATGCCTTTTCGTCAATAACAGGACCACGGCTGGTGTTAACAATATAAGCCCCGGGTTTCATTATAGATAACTCTTTCTCACCAATGAGATGGAATGTCTTTCCCGGGATTAATGGACAATGCAGGGTGATAAAATCCGATTCCTTAAGCAGAGTTTCTAGAGAGACTCTCTCTAACCTTAATTCCTGTTCTATTTTAGGGTCTATGATAATGACATCATAATACAGGAGCCGCAGATTCCACCCCTGCCCCCTCCGAGCCACTTCCTGGCCTATTTTGCCTAAGCCAACAATGCCAAGTGTTTTTCCAAAAATGTCAGCTCCTATCCATTTGGCTGGGTCCCAGCCCTTATACTTACCAGCCCTGACATCTCTATCCCCTATAAGAATCTGCTGGGTTATCGCCAGCAACAGGGCCCAAGCCGACTCTGCCACAGCAACACCGATATCCTCAGAGGGGGTATTGGTAACAAATATACCTCTTGAAGTAGCAGCTTCAATATCGATATGATCAAATCCTACGCCGTAATTGGCAATTACCTTTAAATTCTTCCCCGCCTCCATTACCTCTTTATCAATAGCTGGGTCACCAATAAGGCAAATAAGCCCTTCTTTGTCTCTCACCTTCTCCAGAAGTTCACTTCTTTCAATTCCTGTGTCATGGGGGAATATCTCTAACTCACACTCTGCCTCTGCTGAATTCAAGACCTCCCCTCCAGCAATCTTCCTGATATCCCTAGTCACAAAAACTTTTGGTTTCAATTTATCCTCCTCATAAATAGTGTTTTGTTGTTAAACACCCTCAACCCGTAAAGGGACGGTGCTAAAGACCTTTTATTCAAACTCCTTAGGAACAGCACAGATCAGGATTAGTAATTCGTCCTGTGATGTATTCCTGTACTGGTGTTTTTCATTGGGAAGGACCAAGACGAAGTCGCCTTTCTTTATCTCGCGTTCCTCACCGCTTTTTGTGACAACAGCACCGTGACCCTGTATCACATAATTCATATGTTCAAAGGGGTGTTCATGAAACGGAGTATGGCCGTTCGACTCAATGGTAAATACCCGAAAGGAAAACTTCGGTGAACCATCACTTCTTGATAGGGGAACTTGCTTGTAGACATCTTTTGCCCCCTCCATGTCTACCTTTACCCTGGCAACCTTATCCAGACTGGTTAGTTTCATCTAAAGCCTCCGTGATGGAAATTTATGATTGGACATGCCTAGCATGGACACTTTAAGCAGCCAATGTGGTTTTGTCAAAAGCCTTGGACTGGTTAAACAAACCCAACTCCTCAAATGGACGCCACCCAGAATGGGGGGCAACAGCGAAACTAAAACCAAGTATAATCAACTTATGCCAAAGAGGCAAGCTGGGTGTCTGCCCTGGCGAACCACCCCACTCCGTTAACAATAAATGTTTACCGAAGAAGCAGAATTAAAGTATAATACACCCGATGGATGGGGCATCGGCTGAAAGTGCCACTGTGATTAAAAAACCAAGGGAGAAGCAATGAACAACAAAATTAGCATTATTGGTGCTGGAAATGTCGGCGCCTCCTGCGCTCAGCGAATTGCCGAGAGGGGCTACGCTGATATAGTCCTGGTAGACGTTATCGAGGGTCTACCCCAAGGTAAAGCCCTGGATATTATGGAGTCAGCACCTATAGGTGGATTTGACATCCGCATCACCGGAACTAATAGCTACCAGGAAACAGCTGACTCAGATGTGGTGGTGGTTACCTCAGGCCTTGCCAGAAAACCAGGTATGGGCCGTGATGAGCTGCTACAAGCTAATATGAACGTCATCACCGAGGTTATCCGTAATGTAGTGAACTATTCACCCAATTGCATCATCACTATGGTTACCAACCCCATAGATGCTATGACCCATCTGGCTATCAACATCAGTCAGTTTCCGCGAAACAGAGTGCTCGGCTTATCCGGTGTGCTGGATACCAGCCGACTTAGAAGCTTCATCGCCGCTGAGCTTGATGTATCGGTAAAAGATGTATTTGCCTGCATCCTGGGGCAGCATGGTGAAGCCATGGTGGTTATCCCCAGGCTATCCACGGTCGGCGGCGTCCCCATAACCGAACTCCTGCCCCAAGAAACCATCAACAAACTGGTTGAGCGCACTATAAAGGGCGGCGCTGAAATTGTGGGTTTACTCAAAACCGGCAGCGCCTTTTATGCCCCTTCCGCCTCCGTCGCCCACATGGTAGATGCTATAATCCTAGATAAGAAGCAAATCCTGCCCTGCGCCACCTACCTGGACGAAGAATATGGAATCAAGGACACCGTCCTCACCGTCCCGGTAAAACTGGGCAGGAACGGCATTGAGCAGATAATAGAGCTGGAGCTAACCGACGAGGAGAGAGCAGCCCTGATAGACTCAGCCGAGACGGTAAAGCAACTGGTGAAGACTATGAAGCTATAGGGAAAGAGGTGAAAACACTATGAGGGCTATCAATGTTAAGAAAATAACCAGTGTCATAGCTCGCCTCTTTCAGGAGGCTTGCTATCACCTCCCTGAGGATGTGCTGGACTCGCTCAAGCAGGCACGAGAGGTTGAAGAATCGCCCGTTGGGCGTGAGGTGCTGGATAGGATGCTAGAAAATACTGATGTATCGGCCGAGGGAGAATTTCCTCTCTGCCAGGATACGGGAATGGCGGTGGTCTTTCTGGAACTGGGGCAGGAAGTCCATATAATCGGTGGCGACCTGCATAAGGCAATAAATGAGGGAGTAAGACAAGGATACCATGAAGGTTATCTGCGTAAGTCCATAGTGCGCCAGCCTTTCTCTGCTAGAATCAACACCAAAGATAATACGCCGGCTATTATCCATACCGATATCGTCCTCGGGGACAGGCTCAAAATCAGCGTAATGCCCAAGGGCGGTGGTGGTGAGAATATGTCCCGCCTGGCTATGCTATACCCAGCGCAGGGCCGACAAGGAATTATCGACTTTGTGGTCAAGACGGTTGATGCGGCAGGCGGCAATCCCTGCCCCCCCATTATCATCGGTATCGGCATCGGAGGAACAGCGGAGAAGACCCTCATGCTGGCTAAGAAAGCATTATTACGTAAAGTAGGCCAGCCCCACCCAGATGGCGAAGTTGCCGAGCTGGAAAAAGAGGTCCTCAAACGAGTCAATAAACTAGGCATCGGGCCCATGGGATATGGCGGTAGAATCACCGCTTTAGCAGTTCACGCTGAGGTTATCCCCGCTCATATCGCTAGCCTGCCAGCAGCAGTGAATCTGCAATGCTGGTGTGCTCGGCATAAAGAAGCAATCACTTAAATCAGGGAAGGCAATGGTTAAGAAGATTACGCTCCCTCTCACCGACGAAACCTTGAAAGACCTTAAAGCTGGGGACGAGGTTTTGCTCACCGGTGTTATCTATGCCGGTCGGGATGCTGCCCACAAGAGAATAGTCGAGGCTCTAGATCAAGGAAAGAGCCTGCCATTTGACATCAGGGGGCAGACGATATATTTTACTGGTCCCAGCCCCTCTAGGCCAGAGCAACCAACTGGGTCGGCTGGCCCTACTACTAGCGGCCGCATGGATAGCTACTCGCCCCGCCTGATAGCGGAGGGGCTTAAAGGGATGATTGGCAAAGGAATGCGCTCTTCAGCGGTAAGGAAGGCTATGAAGGAACATAAGGCAGTATATTTTGGCGCCATCGGTGGTGCCGGCGCCCTCATCTCTAAAAGCATAAAGAAATCAGAGGTAATAGCCTACGAGGAGCTGGGAGCTGAAGCACTTCGCCGATTAGAGGTAGAAGACCTCCCCGTCACGGTAGTAAATGATATCTATGGCGGAGACCTCTATCAACAGGGAAAAGCCAAGTATAGGATAACCTGATGAAGCGATATGATTACGTTATCGTGGGTAGTGGTATTGCCGGGCTGTACACTGCCCTACTGGCAAAAAAGCAGGGGAGTGTGCTGATTATAACCAAAGGCAGTATCGATGACTGTAATACCAAATATGCTCAAGGGGGTATCGCCGCCGCCATAGGCAAGAATGATTCCCCAGAGAAGCACTTTAAGGATACTGTAGCTGCTGGAGACGGCTTGTGTAATACAGAGGCAGTGCGTATCTTAGTCAACAAGGCCCCAGTTCGTATTGCCGACCTCGTCGATTTTGGAGTGCCCTTTGATACCGTTAATGGAAAGGTAT
>DAOWAU010000029.1 GCA_030634425.1 Dehalococcoidia bacterium | reverse complement strand
GAGAATTCTAGATTAACCGCCATGCTATGCCCGGTGTATACCGGCACTCGGGCACAAGTTGCCGAAATAGCTATATCATCGGCATGCATTATTTTCTTTGTTTCTTCCACCATCTTCCACTCTTCTTTGGTATAGCCGTTGTCCAGAAAAACATCTATCTCTGGCAGCACATTAAACGCTATTTGGTGGGGGTAAACATGGGGAATAGTATTCTGCCCATCCAGTACTTGCTTTGCCTGGGTTGTTAGTTCATCTACCGCTGCTGAACCAGTGCCTGACACTGCCTGATAGGTAGTGGCGATAATTCGCTTAATGGGATTAACCTGGTGCAGGGGGTATATGGCTACCACCATCTGAATAGTGGAGCAGTTGGGGTTAGCTATAATCCCCCTGTGCCGACTGATGTCTTCGGGATTGATCTCAGGCACTACCAGGGGAACTGAATTCACCATTCTGAAGGCGGAGCTATTATCGACAACTACGGCTCCTGATTGAGCGGCTATGGGTGAGAAGTAGCGGCTAATTTCAGCGCCAGCTGAGAATAGGGCAATATCTATTCCTTTAAAGGACTCAGGAACAGTCTCTTGTACCTCAATCTCTTTGTTTTTGACTAATAGCTTTCTACCAATTGAGCGGTTTGAGGCCAAGAGCTGAAGTGAGGACGCGGGGAAGTCGCGTTGCTCCAGTACCTTTATGAACTCTCTGCCTACCATCCCAGTGGCGCCGACAATAGCTACTTTATATTTCTTCATTATCCCTTCCTTAGACCGAGTAGGGCATCTAGACCGTAGGTTAGTCCTTTGCGTTTAACTACTTCCTTGATAGCTAGCATAACACCTGGCATGTAACATTCGCGATTAATGGTATCATGTCGTATCCTTAGTGTTTGCCCTGATGCCCCTAGGATCACCTCTTGGTGTGCCATAAGTCCAGGTAAGCGTACACTATGAAGGGTAACACCTTCAACCTGCTCTCCGCGACTATCGAAGCTCTTCTTTTGTTTGGGAAGTTGGAATGGTTTACCTTTGGCTTCTGCCATTGCCTTGGCTGTAGATAGGGCGGTTCCTGAAGGTGCGTCAGCTTTCAGGAGGTGGTGCAATTCTATAATTTCGGCATAGTCAAAGTACTTGGCAGCTACCTTAGCCAGGTGCATCATTACCACTGCTCCCAGAGCAAAGTTGGGAGCTGCCACTGCCCCCACCTGGCGGGCTGTTGATAATTGGTCAATCTCAGCAATGTCATCGGCGGTTAACCCGGTGGTTCCTACCACCACGTTAACACCTCGGCTGGTGGCTATACGCACAGCGGGCATGGTAGCTTGGGCAATAGTGAAATCTACCATCACATCGGGCTGGCAACTGGTGATGATGCAGTCCAAGTCGGAGGAAGAGGGCACTTTCCCTGAGCCATCGGGCAGAGGCATGTGTTCTTGGGCGATCTTCAGGTCCACGGCGCCTGCCACCTCCATCCCAGGCTCCTGGCAGACAGCCTCGGTCACTTGTCGCCCCATCCTGCCTAAAGCACCGTGAACTACTACCCTTATTGGCTTCATATTTAGCCTCTTTTATTGAAGGGATGCTTGCGAGGGCTTCTACCTCGGTCGTAGCGAGTATCGCGCTGTTTTTTAGGGGGGTGGCTCCTATCCATTGTGTCGCTTGCCTTAGCCCCACCCATATGAGAAGGCTTGTCAAATACAGCTCGCCTTGACAGGTTTACTCTGCCCAGTTCGTCGATGCCGATTACTTTAACCGTAATATCATCGCCTACTTTAACCACATCCCCAACACTGGCTACTCTATGGTCAGCCAGTTCACTAATGTGAACCAGGCCCTCTTTACCGGGAAGGATTTCAACCATAGCGCCGAAGTTGAGCAGGCGGGTTACCTTTCCGGTATAGACGTCGCCAACTTCCACATCCTTGGTCAGGTTTTCAATCATTGTGATAGCCTTGCGGGCCGCTTCCTCATCCGGTGCATGGATCATCACTGAGCCATCGCTGTCAATATCAATAGTTGCTTTACTTTCCTCGCTGATTGCCCTGATTGTTTTGCCTCCAGTGCCGATTACAGCGCCAATTTTATCAGGCGCAACCATTATCTTATATACCCGGGGGGCATAGGCGCTGATTTCAGCTCGACTGGAGACGATGGTTTTCTCCATCGCATCCAGGATGAACGTACGGGCATCTCGGGCTTGAACTATTGCTTTTTTCAGAATTTCTGAGTCTATGCCCTTGAGCTTAATATCCATCTGGAGGGCGGTGATACCTTTAGTGGTGCCGGCTATCTTGAAATCCATATCACCGTAGGCATCCTCTCTGCCCTCAATATCAGTTAAAATAACTTGCTTGCCCTTCCCGTCGGTAACCGCGCCCATGGCTATTCCAGCTACCGCTCTCTTTATCGGTATCCCGGCATCCATCAGGGATAGGCTTGCGGCGCAAACACTGGCCATAGAGGTGCTGCCACTCGCGCTGAGGACTTCCGAGACCAGGCGAATAGTGTAAGGGAAGTCCTCTTCTTCAGGCAGTACCGGTATAAGGGCTCGTTCTGCCAGGGCGCCATGTCCAATCTCACGCCGACCGGGGGAACCAACGCGTTTCACTTCGCCGCTGGAGAATGGGGGGGAATTATAGTGATGGATGAACCGCTTGGTCTCCTCTATACCCAAGCCATCCAGTTGTTGCCTCTTTCTGGTGGAACCTAAAGTGGCAATGGCCAGCACCTGTGTTTGCCCTCTGGTGAATAGTGCAGAACCGTGGGTGCGAGGCAGAAGTCCTACCTCGCAGCTTATGGGGCGGATCTCTGTTAAACTGCGACCATTTATGCGCTGTGCTTTCTCAAGGATATTGGTTCTTATTTCCGTTTTAACCTTTGTCTCAAAGGCGGCGATTACATCCTCTTTGGGGAATGATTCTCCCAGCTGCTCCACGCATTCCTTCTTTAGCTCACCGAGCGCATCTTCCCGCTGCGGTTTGTCTGATAGAGTTAGTGCCTGGGCAAGCCTTTCATCAATAATTGGCGAAACCGCTGAAATCACCTCGGGGGCGATTTCACTGCTGGGGGCTTCTGCCTTGGGTTTCCCGCAAGCCTGCTGGAGTTGCTCTTGGAGCTTGATAATATCTTGGTTTGCCTCTTGCCCAAATCTAATAGCCTCAGTAACGATATCTTCTGAAACCTCTCGGCCTCCTGCCTCCACCATTACTATCGCTTCTTTGGTACTAACCACAATGAGGTCAAGCAGGCTATCTTCAAGCTGGACTAATGTTGGATTTAATATAAACTTGTTATCGATATAGCCAATGTTGACAGCGCCCACTGGACCATCAAATGGCACTTCTGATATTGCTAGAGCAGCAGAGCTGCCAATGACTGCCAAGGTGTTAGGGTCGTTTTCTTGGTCAGCCGAAAGGACGGTGACGATAAGCTGAATGTCTTTGCGCCATGCTTTAGGTAGCAGCGGACGTAATGGTCGGTCGGTAAGGCGGCTGGCTAGGGTTGCCGCTTGACTGGGGCGCCCTTCCCTTCTGATAAAGCCACCAGGAATTTTACCAGCGGCGTACAGTCTTTCTTCGTAGTCGACGGTTAGGGGCAGAAAATCTATCCCTTCTCGTGGTTCATCACTGAAGCAGGCTGTGACTAAAACCACAGTGTCTCCGTAGCGGATAGTTACTGCTCCACTTGCTTGTTCGGCGAGTTTTCTTGTCTCTATGGTGAGGACTCTTCCGCCAACCTCACAATCAAAAACCAGAGATTCTAACAATACTTCCCCTCCTGAAGACTTCACTTGCGTAGCCCAAGCTTCGCAATTAGCTTGTTATAACGCTCTATATCTTGTTTACTTAAGTAAGATAGTAGCCTTCTCCTTTGTCCTACCAGTTTAAGTAAGCCACGTTGCGAATGGTAATCGTGCTTGTTGGCTGCCATGTGTCCGGTTAATTGGTTTATCCGCTCGGTAAGCAGCGCGACTTGAACCTCAGCCGAACCTGTATCTCCTTCACGGAGTTTAAATTTACCTATAATGTCTGTCGTTTTCTCCTTGTCCAAATTATAACTCCTCTATCCCTTAGTAGCAAAAAGTTGATTTATCGAAACGGAACGATTATACCACAATTGGGAGCGACTGTAAATTAATATGGGTCAACTCGCCATCCTATTTTATCTTGACTTGATAATCGCTGGCAATTATAGTTAAAAACGTATTTATGCCTTGCTTCTTTGGCTATTCAGTTCTACGTGAATCGTCAGTATTTCTTGGCAGCTGCGTGTTATGAACGTTGGCATATGTAAAATTAGGCTTCGTATCCCTGAGAATCTATCGCTCAAGGGCAAGAGGCAGGTGTTGAAATCCATTATCACCCGGGTGAAAAACCAGTTTAATGTTTCCGTGGCTGAGGTTGGTGACAACGATTTATGGCAATTAGCTACACTGGGAATCTGCTGTGTGAGCAATAATAAGCGGTATACCAATGAGGTCCTGTCTAAGGTAGTGAACTTTATTGCTGGCGGTCGATTTGCGGTGGAAGTGCTCGATTATGAAATTGAGATCCTGCATGTATGATGAGGGTTAAGATGGATACCTCAGCCTTCCTTCATTATCTTACCACTCAGCCCGCTTATAGCGGTCAGATTGCTCATATTGAGCATATCCCAGCCCGTGAAGCAAGCTGTGCCAAGTTGGATAAGCCTCTGGTCGGCGAGCTTCAGAATTGCCTCAATGAGCGTGGGTTATTACCCCTCTATACCCATCAGGCTGAGGCCATAAATTATGCCCGAAAGGGCAGGAATGTGATGGTGTCAACCTCCAGCGCCAGTGGTAAGACCCTGTGCTATAACATCCCCGTGTTGGAGGCAATGTTAACTGAGAGGGGTAGTCGGGCTCTTTATCTGTTTCCGACCAAGGCGCTGGCTCAGGACCAGTTGCGCAATTTAAGGGAGTCGTTTTGCCCTGATTTATTTGACATAGAGGAATGCGCCACCTTTGACGGCGATACCCCTCAGGCGGAGCGGGCTGAGATAAGGGAGCAAACCAGGGTAATACTTACCAATCCTGATATGCTCCACATTGGCATACTGCCCAATCATAAGTCTTGGTCGAGGTTTCTGCGCCACTTGAGGTACGTGATAGTAGATGAAGCCCACGTCTATCGCGGTGTTTTTGGTTCTCATGTAGCCTGTGTGTTGCGTCGCTTGCGCCGGCTCTGCCAATTTTATGGCTCAACCCCCCAATTCATCTGCTGTTCAGCCACTATTGCCAACCCCGATGAGCATATGGAGAAGCTGGTAGGTCAGCCTTGTGACATAGTTGACAACGATGGTTCCCCTCACGGGGGCAAGGACTTTGTCTTCTGGAATCCTCCCCTGATAGATGAGGCAAGGAGTGTTCGTCGCAGTGCTAATAGTGAAGCTACCGTCTTATTTACCGGGTTGGTGAGCGGGAATATCCGCAGCCTGACCTTTGCCCGTACCCGTCGGCTGACCGAGCTTATTTATATCTACTCCAGGGAGAGGTTAGCCAAAGATACCCCTGTTCTGACAGATAAGATAAAGGCTTATCGCGCTGGCTATCTCCCTGAGGAACGGCGGCAGATAGAGCAAGAGCTCTTCTCCGGTCAACTTCTGGGGGTGGTTGCCACTAACGCCTTGGAATTAGGTATAGATATCGGTGACCTGGAGGCTACGGTGCTCGCTGGCTATCCGGGGAGTATCGCCAGTACCTGGCAGCAGGCAGGCAGGAGTGGGCGAGGCAGAGGCGAGTCTTTAAGTTTTCTCATCGCTCTGGATAACCCTCTGGACCAGTATTTTATGCATCACCCTGATTTCTTTTTCCAAAAAAGCTTTGAGAACGCCTTGGTTAACCCCAGCAATCCCTATATTCTAAAAGCCCATCTTATCTGTGCTGCCTGGGAGTTGCCGCTAAGCAGTGGTGACGAGGAGTTCTTTGGCCCTTCCTTAACCAGTGAAATCGCGGAGATGACGAAACAGGGCATAGTCAGGGAACGCCGTGGCAGGTGGTATCTTTCACCGGCTATTCCCTACCCGGCACAAAGCATCAACATTCGTTCTACCTCTGGGGAGAACTTTGCTGTTATTGATACTTCAACTAACTCCTTGCTGGAGACGGTGGAGGCCAGCGTGGCGTTTTTCCAGATACATCCCGGTGCCATCTATCTCCATCAGGGGGAATCCTATCTGGTCACCGAGCTCGACCTGGATAATCGCACCGCTTATGCCGAGCCGACCACTGTTCCCTATTATACCCAGGCTAAGGAACTCACCGATTTGCGTATTGTCAGGGTAATCCATGATAAGAAGTGTGGGCAGGCAAAAGTGTATCTGGGTGAGGTAGAGGTTACCACTACCGTGGTTGGCTTCAAGAAGAAGGCGCAGTTCACCGAGGAGGTAATCGGGGAGGAGCCCCTTGACCTGCCGCCTCAGCATTTCCCCACTGTGGCTTTATGGTTTGACCTGCCCCCTGAGGCGGTTGCTCAAATAGAGGAGGCTCAACTGGACTCCCATGGCGGATTGCACGCTGCCGAGCATGCCGCTATTGCTATCCTTCCCTTATTTGCCCTCTGTGACCGCAATGATATTGGCGGTGTATCCACTCCCCTCCATCCTGATACGGGGAGAGCCCAGATATTTATCTATGATGCTTATCCCGGTGGCATCGGCATTGCTGAGAAGGGCTTTGACTTATTGGAGGAACTGTGGCAGGCTACACTGAAGGTAATCAAGGAGTGCCCATGCCAGGAGGGCTGTCCCAGCTGTGTCCAATCGCCCAAGTGTGGCAATAATAATAGACCTCTGGATAAGAGGGCAGCCCAGATTTTATTGGAGAGGTTGTTAGCAAAAAGATGATTACTATAGACATAGACCCGGTAGCCTTCTACCTGGGCTCTATAGAGGTTAGGTGGTATGGCATTATTGTCGCTCTCGCTGTCCTGTCACTCGCTTTGTGGATGTGGCGGCAGATAACGAGAAATAAGGATAGAATTCCCCCCGTTGACCCCACTGTAGCCATTCCCGCCATCGCTTCTGGGTTCGGAATGGCGAAGCTGTTCCATGTCATTGATGGCTGGGACTATTACAGCCAGAACCTGGGAGAGATTTTCGGTGGCGCTGGTCTGAGCGTCTTCGGCGGTATCATAGGTGTCAGCCTGTTCTTCTGGATTTATAGCCGAAAAAGGCATTATCCCTTCTGGTTTATCGCCGACCTGGCGGCCCCTGGCACCTTATTAGCTCAGGCTATAGGCAGGGTGGCATGCACCATAAATGGCTGCTGCCATGGCAAATTCTGTGAGGCGGCACCGTCTTGGCTTCCCTGGACTATCAGGTATTCGACCGATTATCCGCTTCCCCATGGTTACTTCGTTCAACCTGAACTTTTAGGCCAGACGCTTTATCCAACAACAGTTTACGAAATCATATTCAATATGTCCCTCTTCGGTGTACTGCTCAAATTGAGGGGGCGGCTCAAACCTGATGGCGCTCTATTCATGCTCTATCTGGCCGCATACTCGGTGTGGCGGATTGGCAGCGGTTTCCTGCGAGCGGGGACACCCTACCTCTTTGGTTTGACGGCGGCTCAGTATATCTCTATTGCGGTGTTAGCCTTCACCGTCCCTGCGCTGGTGTTGATGATGCGGAGGGCGAAAACACAGAGTGATGCTGAATGAGGGAAGGAATTCTCGCTGGGGGGCTTTTACCATATATGTTAGTTTAACAATTTGGCTTTTTGTAAAATCCTTAGCTCTATAACGCTTCTTTTAGCTAATGCAATAAAACCAATTATCTACTAGTAAATCTAGTTTGAAGGTAGTACTACAAATATGGTAAGCTGGTGGCATAATAGTTTGTGCTTTTAGCGCTGTCTTTCACGACAGATGACTAGATGCAATACATCACTGCTCAGGTATTAAGCCAAGGTCAATGAGAATAATCTTAACAAGGAGGCTGAAATGATTCCATTATTAGTTCTCGGTATCATAGTTCTTATCATTGGGCTCTACATTCGGCAAACCGACCGGGAAAGTCCCTTGGGTTCCAAAGTGCGCGTTATCAGTCTTGTCGGGACTGTT
>DAOWAU010000021.1 GCA_030634425.1 Dehalococcoidia bacterium | reverse complement strand
TCGCTTTCCGGGTACCAAGAGAAGAACTGGGCAAGGCAATCGCAGGCATGAGAGCACTCAGTATCACGGGCTTAAACGTTACCATTCCCCACAAGGTGAGCGTCATCCCATATTTGGATAAACTAGATCCCCTGGCCAAGAAGATTGGTGCCGTGAATACCATCGTCAATAACAACAAGGTTTTAACCGGTTATAATACCGATGCCAGTGGCTTCCTGCAAGCCCTGCTGGATAAGGGAGTTGAACCAGCCGGAAAAAACGTGGCTATCCTGGGGGCCGGCGGTGTCTCGAGAGCGATTTCCTTTAGTCTTGCCGATCAAGGGGCTAACCTCGCTATCCTCAACCGCAAGCTGGAATTGGACTGGGCAGAAAAGCTGGCAAAAGAGATTTCCGACGCCTTCAAGAAAGAAGTGCCCGCGCTGGAACTGAACGAGAATAACCTGACAGCAAACATGGAAAAGACCGATATCCTGGTTAACGCCACCAGTGTCGGCATGACCCCCAACAATAACGAGACTCCGGTTCCCGTTAGACTGTTAAGACCGGGGCTAGTCATTTTCGATGCAGTGTACAACCCGATCCAGACCAGACTACGGAGAGAAGCTGAAGCGGTTGGTGTCGAAACTATCGGCGGGCTTGATATGCTTGCCTGGCAGGGGGCGCTCGCCTTCGAAAAGTGGACGGATAAAAAAGCTCCGGTCGAGCTCATGAAAAAAGAAGCAATCGAGGTGTTAACCAGAAATGAAAAGTAGTATCGCCCTGATAGGTTTCATGGGGGTGGGAAAGACAGTAGTGGGCAAGGCTCTGGCAGAAGAGCTGAACAAGAAATTCGTTGAGATGGATGCTCTGATTGAGCAGAAGGCGGGAAAGCCCATACCCGAGGTCTTCCAACAGGATGGTGAGATAGCTTTTCGGGAGCTGGAGATTGAGGTCACTAAAGAAGTCGCCCAAGGGAAGAATCAGGTCATCGCCTGCGGGGGCGGGGTAGTCCTTAATAAAATAAACATTGACCGACTGAAAAAGGAAGCGGTGATAATCTATTTGACAGCATCACCTGAAGTAATAATGAGGCGGACATCAACCGTCGAAGGGGAAAGGCCTCTGCTTAATACATCCGACAAGGCTTTGACTATCCAAGAGCTGCTAACATTCAGGGAACCCTTTTATGAGCGAGCCGCCGATATCAAGATAGACACCACAGAACTAGATATCAACGCCGTTGTTGACCAAATAATCATAAAGGCCAAAGGCAATGAAGGCTTCAATCCATAAAAGCGAAATAGCGGGGAAGGTACGAGCTCCCTCTTCCAAAAGCTATACCATCCGAGGGTTGATGTGCGCCGCCCTAGCCAAGGGCAAGAGCAAGATAATATACCCGCTAAGCTCGGATGATACCGGAGCTGCCAGAAACGCGTTGAGCCAGATCGGCGTTTCCACCGAGGAAGACGAGGATTGGTGGCAGGTTACTGGAGATAATTTTCACCAGCCAGCCACCGACCTATTCTGCGGTGAATCTGCCGCTACCCTGAGATTTATGACCGCCATCTGCTCCTTAGTCCCGGGAAAATGCCGATTAATTGCTGGCCCCTCCCTATCAAAGAGACCAATCAAGCCCTTAATCCAGGCACTCGGACAACTGGGGGTCAACTTCTCCTGCCAAGGGGAGTTAGCCCCGGTAATCGTTGAGGGTGGCAGGTTAAAGGGTGGGACAACAGAATTACCCGGTGATATAAGCTCTCAGTTTGTCTCCGCCCTGCTGTTCATCGCCCCCCTTGCTGATGAAGGGGTTACCATCAGGTTGACCACACCCTTAGAATCAAAGCCCTTCGTCTTGATGACCCTGGAATGCCTGGAAAAATTCGGGGTAGAGGTAGAATCCACCCCGGAACTCAGCGAATTCAAGGTGGTAAAACAAGGATATAAACCGACCAGATGTAAGGTGGAGGGGGATTGGTCCTCGGCTTCATATCTCCTCGCTTTAGGAGCTATCGGTGGGGAGGTAGAAGTAGAAAATTTGAATGTGGAAAGTTGGCAAGGGGATAAGGTAATATTAGACCTGTTAAGAGAGATGGGTGCTTCAGTCAAGGTAAATGACAGTTCGGTGATAGTGAGAAGGTCAAGATTAAACGCTATCCGTACTGATTTATCTGATTGCATCGACCTCCTCCCCACTGTAGCTGTTCTAGCAGCAGCGGCAAATGGAGTGAGCGAATTCACTGGCATAGAAAGGGCACGAATAAAGGAATCGAACCGCGTTTCAGCAGTGAAAGATGGGCTGGAAAGAATGGGGGTAAAGACCGAGGAAGATAGGGACAGACTGACCATCACCGGCTCACGTCCCAAGGGTGCGGCGATAAAGAGCTATGATGACCACAGAATTGCTATGGCATTCAGCATACTCGGCTCAATAGCCGGGGAGACGACAATAAACGATGCTGAATGTGTCTCCAAGACATTCCCCCAGTTCTGGGAAGTACTAAAAAGCATAGGAGGTGAGGTGGAGATAGATGGAAAATAGCTTAGGTAAACTGTTCACCATAACCAGCTTTGGCGAAAGCCATGGTAGATGCGTGGGGGTTATCGTAGATGGATGCCCGGCAGGTCTAGCTATCACCGAGGAGGATATCCAGAGAGAGCTGGATAAAAGAAAGCCAGGAGTAGGGATGGCAGCAACCAAGAGAGCAGAGGAAGACAAGGTTGACATTCTCTCCGGTGTTTTCAATGGAATCACCACCGGCGCCCCTATATGTCTGCTAACATGGAATAAGGATATAGATTCCAGCGACTATGAAAAAGCGAGATTCCTCGCCAGACCAGGACATGCCGACTACACCGCCTTCGTCAAGTACAGTGGATTAAACGATTTCAGGGGTGGAGGCAGGTTCTCGGGCAGAATCACCGCTGCCTTTGTCATGGCGGGGGCTGTTGCTAAGAAGCTACTCAATGTAATCGGCACTGAGATTCTGGCTCATACCGTTGAACTGGGGGGAATAAAGGCTGAGGCAAAGGGCTTTGAAGAAATAAAGGAGAATATTGGGAAAAACCAATTCAAGTGTGCCGACTTGAAAGCTGCCGAGGATATGGCTAAAACCATTGAGAAAGTCAAACAAGAGGGTGATAGCCTCGGAGGGATTATAGAAGGCATAGCCCTTAATATACCAGTCGGCTTGGGAGAACCGGTGTTTGACACCCTGGAAGGAGACCTGGCTAAAGCCCTGTTCGCTATTCCGGCAGTCAAGGGGGTGGAGTTTGGCTCAGGTTTCTCCGCCGCCAGAAAAAGGGGCTCAGAGAATAACGACCAGTTCGCCATCAAAAATGGTAAAATAGTTACCGTGACCAATAACGCTGGAGGTATTCTCGGTGGCATAAGTAATGGCATGCCTATAATAGCAAGGGTCGCCATTAAGCCCACCTCCTCCATAGCTAAAAGTCAGCAGACGGTCGACATCAAAGAGATGAAAGGGGTCAGTTTAGAGGTCACGGGAAGGCACGATGTCTGTATCGTTCCCAGGGCGGCGGTGGTGGTAGAATCAATGATGGCAGTGACCCTCTGCGACTCCGCCATGAGGGCTGGACTAATCCCGAGGGTAATAAAATGAACCTAGACGAGTTAAGAGGGAAAATAGACGAAACCGACGCCAACATAGTTAGGCTTATCAGTGAGAGAATAATGATTGCCCGGGAGATAGGAGAGCAGAAGAAAGAGCGGGGGAAACAGATTAACGACAGGGCTAGAGAAAAAGAGGTTTTAGAACATATCAAGAGCCTTGCCCGAGCTGAAAATATCAGTGAGGAAGCTATAGAAAGCATCTATCAGGAGATAGTCACGGCGTGCAAAAGGACACAAGGAAAAGAAGTCGCTTTTCAGGGTGAAGTTGGTTCCTATAGTGAAGGGGCGGCTTTTCAGTTTTTCGGGTCTTCCATCACCACTAACCCGTATGAAAGCCTGGAAGGCGTGTTTAAGGCAGTAGAGCAGGACGAGGTGGAGTTTGGTATTGTTCCCGTGGAGAATTCATTAGAGGGGAGTATAAGTCAGTCATATGACCTGCTTCTGGAATCAAACCTCAAGGTATGCGGTGAAACAGAGCTCCGGGTAGTCCATTGCCTGATAGCCAATCCAGAGACGCGGCTGGATTCGATAAAAAGGGTCTACTCCCATCCCCAAGCTTTGGCTCAGTGTAAGACTTTCTTAAAGCACCTAGGCTGTGAATTAATCCCAACCTATGATACTGCTGGCAGCGTAAAGATGATAAAGGAGAGGGGGATAACCGATGGTGGCGCCATTGCCAGTGCCAGGGCAGCAGAAATCTATGGAATGAAGGCTATCACCAGCGAGATAGAAGATAACCCCAATAACTTCACCCGATTCTTTATTCTGTCCAAGGAGGATTCACCGCCATCGGGGAACGACAAAACCTCCATAGTTTTTTCGGTAAAACACAGACCCAAGGCACTCTATGACTTCATCAAAGAATTTGCCGACAGGGATATTAATTTAACCAAGATTGAGTCCAGACCAACGAGGCAAAAACCGTGGGAATACAATTTTTATCTGGACTTTGACGGTCACCGAGAGAATAAAGCACCCCGCGAGCTTCTGCAGAGCTTAGAAAAGACCTCACTCTTCCTAAAGATCCTGGGGTCATATCCCAAGGCAAAATAAAGTATAGGTAATCAGATGAGAGTAGCAATAATTGGTGGCTCAGGAAAGATGGGGCGGTGGTTGGCCAACTTTTTATCGAAAGACGGTCATGAGGTGATAATAACCGGCAGAAATGAAGCAAAGCTGCTGGAAGCGAAGAGGCAACTAGATGTCGAGACCACTACTGATAATGTGGAAGCAGTCGGCAAGGCCGAGGTTATCATCATATCTATCCCCATAGACAATTTTGAAGGGGTGATAAAGCAGATTTGCCCACACACACAACCTGAGCAGGCTATTATAGACATCACCTCTATCAAAGCACTCCCGGTCAAAATAATGCATAAACATATAAAAACAGGGGTAATGCTGGGGACACACCCAATGTTTGGTCCTGGCGCCCGAGGTATCGCCAATCAGAGCGTGGTGTTGACACCCACCAATGAGAAAGAGAAAACCCTAGCCCAAAAAATCAGTGAGTACCTGGAAAGTAAAGGGGCTAGGGTTGCTTTAATGAGCCCTGATGAACATGATGAAATGATGGGGGTCATCCTCGGGCTATCCCACTTCATTGCTATCGCCTCAGCTGATACCCTGCTGAGCCTGGATAAGCTGAAGCAGATGAGGGCGATTGGTGGCAGCACATTTAAACTGCTGTTAACCCTGGCAGAGAGTGTTATCTCAGAGGAGCCGGAGTTCTACACTTCCCTGCAGATGAACCTACCCAATATTGCCGAAATCGAAAAACTATTCCAGAGCAAAGCCAAGGCATGGGCGGATTTGGTAGAAAGCAAAGATAAAGAGAAATTCGCCCAGAAAATGAATGCCTTGAAAGATAGACTGAGTCAGATTGACCCCGATTTCGGCAAAGCCTATCAGGATATGTATAAGCTGGTGGAAGACTAATCCAGGTAGCTTATTTGGGAGGAGGGTCTTTTCTTTATGTCAACTTCTATCCCCGCCTCTTTGAATAGGTCGATAAACGAATCGTCGTTATACCTGCCAAAGCTGACAAACCGTTTTATCTTGGCGTTTGCCAGTATCTTAGCACATAGTACGCATGGTGTATGAGTACAATAAATAGTGCCCCCCTCAAGGCTGACGCCGTGGAGACTGGCCTGGATGATGACGTTCTGCTCGGCATGAATGCCCCGGCATATCTCCTGTCGCTGCCCTGAGGGTATATTCAGTTCATCCCTGAGGCAACCAAGCTCAAGGCAGTCTTTTAAGCCAGCAGGGGCACCATTGTAACCCGTAGCCAACATGTGTTTATCCCTCACCGCTACCGCCCCAACGTGATGACGACAGCAGGTGGAGCGTTCAGCGACTACAGAGGCTATTTTCAGGAAATATTCATCAACACCGAGCCTAGTTGATTTTTTCATTTTAATCCAGAGATAATCCTTTCTGTTTCCTTCCTCAGGTTTTCCAGGGAGGACTCGTTTATTATAGTGTAACCAGCCATAGCAATAGGCCCACCCTTATTGATATTCTCAATCTCCGCCCTATCCCTGCTGACAGCCTCCTCCAACGTCAGGCACCGGTTCGAGCGGCAGCTGAGACGAGAATACCTCGTTCCCGGCGACGCCCAAACAGCCACCACATAAAAGTTCTCCCCGTAATAGTCCTTGAGAAAGGTGTATTCCTCCCAGGAGTAGAGACCATCAACCACCACATCGAAACTTTTTAATGCTGAATCGATACGGGGTAGATTCAGTTTAGCATATGCCGCCATTCCATGCTCTTCTCTCAGGAGTTCCCTGATGCTGCGCTCATTTTTCTCGTTTAGCTCCAAGCCTCTCTTCCTTACCTCTTCGTCGGTGATATCCCCGAATCGTATTTTAATAAAGCCACTTTCCTCAAATACTCTGGACACCTCCGACTTGCCAGCACCAGTCATTCCCACAATTGACACTATTTTCATATTATACCCTGGCCGTATAAGTCTTCTTGCTACCTCTGCGGTTCGATGATGACCTTAATAGAATTCTGGGCGCCAGCAACCAGCTGGAAGCCCAATCCTGTCTCTGCCAGACTCAGCCGATGGGTAATCATCTCACCCGGGCAGATGTGATGAGCGCGGATCAGCTCCAGTGCCGCCATATAATCGGCAGGGCTACCCGCATAGGAGGTGGTGAGCGTTACATCGTTGCGCCAGAAAAGCTCGTTTATTGAAATTGGGATAGCGACGCCAGGCTCTGTTGGGGCAAAGAGGAGCACAGTGCCCCCACGCTCCACCGACTGCAATGCCTGAGTGATGGCTGAGGTGGCACCAGTACATACTATCACCAGGTCGGCAAGCCGACCATCATTGACCTGACGCAGGCAAGCAGGCAAGTCATCCCCGGCATGGATGGCAACATCAGCTCCAAATCGCCGCGCTGCCTCCAGTCGGTAGTCGTTTATGTCTGTCGCTATCACCCGACCCGCTTCTAAAGTGCGCGCCAACTGCACATGAAGCAACCCGGCGATACCACTACCAATAACAAGCACACTGTTGCCCGGCGACATATGTGTCAGCCTTTGTCCCCGCAGCACACAAGCCAGGGGTTCAATGAAGGTTGCTTCCTCATAAGATACCTCATCGGGTAGCATGAATACCCCACGGTCAACATTGATGGCTGGCAACCGAATATACTCAGCGAAGCCGCTGGGGTCAAAATTGGTCTGCCTGAGGGTGTCACAGACGGTGTGATGACCACTCAAGCAATAATGGCATGTGTTACAAGGGACATGATGGGCTGCCGAGACCCGCTCCCCCTCTTTGTAGCGCTCCACCCCATCCCCCACTTCAACAATCTCGCCGGCAATCTCATGGCCCAGCACCAGGGGTGCCCGGTCAAGGCGATACCACTCCATAACATCACTACCACAGATGCCACTGGCGAGGACACGCACCAGCAGTTCACCGGGACCAATCTGCGGGGTGGGCATCTCCTCCAGCCGCACATCCTGGTTGTTATACCACATAGCAACACGCAAGATACTTCTCCAGCCGTTAGCTCACTCGTTTTTTGAGCTATCGTATAGCTCTTGAGCCTCTTTCGGGATGGCACTCTCATGGACAATGGCACGTATCGCCTTAATCATTGCCACCGGGAAATCATTTTGCCAGATGTTCCTGCCCAGATTCACCCCTATCGCACCCTTCTGCATGCCGTCATAGACGAATTCAAAGACCTCGAGCTCGGTGTCTACATGAGGTCCGCCAGCCATAATCACTGGAACGGGACAGCCCCCTGTCACCTTCTCAAAGTGTTCACACCAGTAGGTTTTTACCACCCGTGCCCCCAACTCAGCTGCGATGCGAGAGGCCAAGGCGAGGTAGCGGGCGTCTCGTTTTTCCAGTTCCTTCCCCACCGCGGTAACTGCCATTACCGGAATACCATACCTTTCACCCTCATTAACAAGCCTGGATAGATTTAGTAACGACTCTTTCTCATACTCACTGCCAACAAAGATAGAGATACCCACCGCCGAAACGTTAAGGCGGATAGCCTCCTCCATTGAGGTGGTAATCCCTTCATTGGCTAGGTCCTTCCCCACCATGCTGGTGCCACCAGACACCCTGAGAATAATCGGTTTGGTGTTATCAGGGTCAACCGATGACCGCAATACACCCCTAGTAATGAACAGAGCGTCAGCATAAGGGAGGAGTGGCTCAATAGTTTTGCGCGGTTCTTCCAATTTTCTGGTGGGACCCTGAAAATATCCATGGTCAACCGGCAAGAACAGAGCGTGCCCATCCGACTGGATTAGTTGTGCCATACGGTTTGCCATTCCCCAGTCCATACTTGTTATGCCCCCTTCCGTTTTTAAAGGTAGTTTGTATAATATCAGTGGGGTGGTATACCGTCAAGCGAATGAACTCGGCGACGACCTGTGCTATAATTCGGACTACACTTCATTAAATAATAAAGAAATGCCTGAAATCGTTAATCTAGCCAGCAAAATTGAAAGGTATCTGCCCGCCGAGTTGGTCGACTTCATGCGAGCGGCAGGTCAAGTAGTTGCCAGCCGAGGACAGAACCTGTACCTTGTCGGCGGTGTGGTTCGCGACCTGCTCCTGGGACAACCAAACTTTGACCTCGACCTGGTAGTAGAAGGCGATGCCATAGAATTAGCCAAGCAATTAGCCGAGGTCAACCCAGGGAAAATCACAACTTATCCCCTGTTCAATACCGCTAAAATACAGTGGGCTAAATGGAGTGTTGATATAGCCAC
>DAOWAU010000133.1 GCA_030634425.1 Dehalococcoidia bacterium | reverse complement strand
TATATGTCGGGCTCTTCCGATTTAAGCCAAAGTAGCTTCGGGATACAGTCTTTTCCACATAAGGTGGTGCCGGCAACAAGCGCAAAGATACGAGCGTGACCGAACTTCCTCATCAGTCTCTCCGCTTGCTTGCAAGCCCTGTTATCAAGCCAGATTATTGCGGGCCTGAGGTGTTTTCCTTCTGAATCCATAGGAACTATGCCGAGCATCTGCCCACTGAAAGTCAAACACAACACATCGTTCGGTAACGCTCCTGTCTGCTCCAGAAGAAGCTTCGTAGTGGTCTTTACTGCGTTCCACCAATCTTCAGGGTCTTGCTCGGCCCAGTCTGACTTTGGATAGCAAACGGTGTAGTTCTCGGAGCATTTGCCACGGACCTGCCCCTCGACGTCTACTAGAACCGCTTTGTTTGCGCTTGTCCCCACATCATGCGCAATTATGTATTTGGCCATATGCCTCAACCCCGCCGCAATTATGCTACAGATAGCATTGTCTATGCAATAGTGGCATTTCTACCATTGGACAAAAAGAGCAACTAAGACTTAAAACTGAATCTCAACTTCAACGATCGTAGATAAAAAAAGAACGATTTTACAAGCCAGCAACTCTAACCTTAAAGGTGGTACAATAATCGGGGGCTAGTCACAGGTACATAGTGGCCGCCATCGAGACGGTTATGGGATGACGGTTGACTGAACGAAGAGAGATAGAAAGGGGGAGAGATGGCAGAAGAAAGAGAACCCAAGTTGAGACTACCGCCAGTGGAACAGATCGGCATCGTGGTGAAGGATATGGACGCGACCATGGAGTTCTTCAGTTCTGTCTTTGGCTGGGGTCCCTGGAGTGTCCTTGAACTCGATATGAAAGACTGTCTCTACCGGGGCGAATCATGCGATGCCCGGTTGAAGATAGCCTTCGCTCAATCGGGGTCTGTTGAGCTCGAGTTGATTCAGGTTCTGGAGGGCGAGACAATCCACACGGAGTTCCTGAGGGAAAAAGGAGAGGGACTCCATCATTTGCGCTTTAAGGTGGATGACCTTGACGCTAAGCTGGCTGATTTGGCGAAGGAGGGGATCGACGTGATATTTCGCAAGAACCTCAACGGAGTAGACTTCGCCTACCTGAACACCGACAGGTTCGGCGGCATCATGATAGAACTGATCGAGTATTAAAACCGCTCAAGCTGAGTGACGTGCCCCTGAGAATCGATTCAGGCACAAACGTTCCTTTTTTTGGTTTCTCTGCATGGCGACCATCAGCTTTGAGCCGAAAAAGGTCCGCCTGAATCACTTTTGGTCAAAGCCTCCAAGACAACAGCGAGCCAGTGTTCCTCTTTTGGGACACATACCGGTTCAATTGGAGGTGGGTCGCATGGTGGAGGCCGTTGAATTCTCTAACGTTACACTCTTAGGCATAAGGTACTTCATGCCATTTCAAGGCTCCACCAGAATCTTTCCCCCCTCACCCCTCAAGGCTTTTTCAAATGCCTCGTTGATTTCATCCAAAGGCATCTTACATGTTATTAGAGGAGCCACATCGATCTTCCGATCCTTTATGAGGTTAAGTGCAGAGGCATATTCACCCGGCGAAAAACACTGGGAGCCCTTAATCGTAAGCCCTTTCAATACGATGCTATTGAATATCACTTCAACGGGATCGAAGCATATCGCTTCAACTACGACCGTCCCAGCCTTCCTCACCAGAGCTATCGACTGCTGTGAGGTGGGAACACTTCCCGCGCATTCGAATACGATGTCTGGGCCCACACCATGTGTGAGTTCCAGAATTCTGTCAACAGGATTGGTCAGGTTTGCATCTATGACCTCGTCCACGGCATCCCTGGCCAGCTCGATCCTGGATTTGCTGATCTCGGAAGCGTAAACTGCTTTGGCACCGGAGGCTTTTGCAACTCGTGCCATAAGCTGCCCGATGGGGCCCAGCCCCAGCACGGCAACAACATCCCCTTCCTGCAACCCGGACAATTTGACGGCATGCAAAGCACACGTTGTCGGCTCAACTAATGCTCCTTGCTCATAGCTCATGTCTTCAGGGAGCTTGTGAAGGTTATAAGGCTTAGCCTTGGCGTAGGTGGCAAACCTACCTTTGGATTTTATCAACTCAACGTAGAATTGCTCGCAGAGTCCCAAATCGCCCTGACGGCACCAAAAACACTTGCCGCATGAGACGTTGGGCTCAAATGCGACTCGGTCCCCTATTTTCCATCCCTTCACATCTGACCCTATTTCAACAATATCGCCCGAGAGCTCATGACCAGCCCCTACACCGGCGCCTTCCTTGAAAATATGCAAGTCACCACCGCATATTCCGCAATACTTTACTTTTATCAAGACCTCATCTTTATCTGTAACGGGGTCTGGCACCTCTGCAATCACGAATCTTCTCTTGTCCTCTAACACAGCTTCCTTC
>DAOWAU010000102.1 GCA_030634425.1 Dehalococcoidia bacterium | reverse complement strand
CTTGCCGTTGCCGTTATCGCCACTGATGCAGGCGGTGTGGATGCCATCAAAGAAAAGTGGCGGCACATTATCCCGGTAGCACATAAAATTGCGCAATGTTAGCTTGACGGGAATCATTTATGAAACTCCGTTTTACTCATTTTAGCATAACTGGGAGATTATTTATCTACCTCATCCCCCTTAATCCCCCTCTCCTTCAAAAGAGGGGCTTCGCCCCTCTTGGATGCCCGACAACCCACAATTAAACAAACTAGCGAAATGTTACTCTATTCCAGCGCCATGATTTCACCAGAAGACTCTGCGAAGTGTCGAACTGTCTGGGTATTCCGAAACACTGTTGACATATCGCCAAGGGTATAGTAACTTTCGACATAACTTTATAATTGGGAAGTAAAATGAAAAATAAAAAGTCGGTAATGAAAAGAAGTCTCGGTGCACTGCTGATGTTGCCCATTTTAATGTTACTTGTGCTTGCCTGTGCAGAGCCAGCACCCACAGGACCTCAATCGGTTACTGTTAATGGCGTGAAAATCAATTACGTTAAGCAAGGTTCGGGGGATGAAGCTGTAATCTTTGTACATGGCTATGGTGGTGCCCTCGGGAACTGGAAGGAGGTACTCGAGCTTCTGCCAGAGGAATACCACGCCTACGCGCTTGACCTCCGTGGCTTCGGACAGTCAGAAACCCCAGGTAGCTACCAGCTCACCGAGTTTGTCGAAGATATCTACGCTTTCAGTCAGGAGTTGGGGATAGAGCGGTTCACCTATGTAGGGCACTCTCTGGGTGGAAAGATCGGATATAAGTTTGCCTTGGACCATCCAGATGTGCTTAAGGCCATGGTTTTAGCCGCACCTGCCCCGACTCATGATTTTGTACCTCCGGATGAGCGGGCTGCTTTTATAGGTCAAATAACATCGGTGTTCAGATCGCCGGAGGTGCTGCGAGGTTTTATGGCGCAACAGTTTGCTACGCCGCCAAGCGAGGAAATTCTGAACGAATTCATTAACGATGCCATGGCGGCGGACCCGGCTGCGATAGAGGAATGCATTACCTGGTGGGTGGGGACTGACCTCGAGCCGCAACTTGGGGATATCATTGTCCCCACTCTCATCTTAGCCGGTGCGAAGGACATACTTCCTCTTGATTGGGAAAGACGCTACGCCAATGCGATCAACGGATGCCGCTTTGAGGTATGGGAGGATGGCGGTCATATGCTCCCTCAAGAGAGTCCGCAGGAGTTCGTTGATCTGCTAACGAGCTTTATCGAGGACGTGAGCGAAGAGTAATCCAGGCGAAATAGTAGTGACTTAGCCATAGGGCAAAGTAGCGGCTTGTTCAACGGAACAGTAAGCCTGGATAATAGCTTGTCTCTATCCCTGATAAATAATCTCCAGCCTACTGTTTACAACGCTGATTTCAGAGCTGTGATCTGAGTGTGTGCCGGGAGTTCTCCCTGCTTGAACTCCACTTCGCTGGCAGCCAGCTTCTTCACACCCTCCTTCCCCCGGAGGAATTCATCTACACCAGCTATCGGCAGACTACACTTATCAGTCTTGTAATGCATAGGTATAATCACCCTCGGTGCCAGCTTACTACAAACCTCGGTGGCAACCTTAGCATCAATGGTAACGGAACCACCCACCGGAATAAGCAGTATATCCACTTTACCCAAATCGGCTACCTGCTGAGCACTAAGCTGGTGACCCAAGTCACCAAGGTGGCAGACCCTTATCCCATCAACCTCAAAACAAAATATGGTATTCTTACCCCTTTGCCTTCCGCCAGCATCATCATGGTAGCTGGGGATACCCTTGAACTCTATCCCCTTAATCTCGGTAGTAACTGCCCCTCTAACCAGCTTAGGATTACCCCTAACCGCAGCTACATTGTTATGGTCAAAATGATCATGGCTAACGACAACAATATCAGCCGACTCTTCTATCTTGCCATAACCAAGGGCGCCACCGGTTACATAGGGGTCAGTGATTATTTTAATCCCGGTATCCGATGTAATCACAAAGGAGGCATGTCCCAGATATTTAATCTTCATAACCTGAAACCTCCAGTTTACTTCTCAGGCTAGTTGAGAACGGGGGCACCTATTTTTTAAGCACATTATATGCTGGTTTTATGGCAGCTAATATAGAAATTACAGCATACCAGTACCAATCTAGACTAAGTAGTGGCTGCCAGAGTTTTGCTATCATTAGAGCAATACCAACCGCACTAAGTTGGGTTAGCTTTACATCTACCCAGCTTAAATTTTTTACTTTTGAATCTGCCCAAGCTCCAAAACTCATATTTCCCACACCCCCTTGATTAAATAAACTATTCTGGCAACTATCTTTCCTGGGCAAGGGAAAGGACAAGGTTAACCAGAGTGCGCACCGGCACCCCGGTAGCCCCTTTAACCAGGTAGGCTCGCTCCTTCTCGCTCATGCTGGTGCCAGCAATATCCAGATGAACCCAGGGGGTATCACCAGCAAATTCAGCCAGAAATTGAGCGGCGGTGATAGCACCACCATATTTTCCACCGACATTCTTAATATCGGCAACATCGCTCTTGATTTGCTCTTTATACTCATCATACATTGGCATCTGCCAGATAAGCTCCCCAGCCTCAGCGCCAGCGGCAATCACCCTGTCCACCAGCTCCTGATTATTACCAAAGGCACCGCTACATATATCACCCAGGGCTACATGGCAGGCTCCAGTTAAAGTAGCCACATCAACCACAAATTTAGCACCAATCTTTCGGGCATAGCCCAAAGCATCAGCCAAAATAAGCCTTCCCTCGGCATCGGTAGAGATAATTTCAATAGTCTTACCATTCATTGCCGTTAGAATATCACCCGGTTTCAGGGCGCTATCACTAGGTAGGTTTTCCGTGGCGGGAATAAGAGCCGTAACATTAACCTTGGACTTAAGCTGAGCAATGGCACTTATCGCCGCCATGACCGCAGCACCCCCCGCCCTGTCCCCCTTCATCTCGCCCATCTTTTCCGATGGCTTTATAGAAATGCCTCCAGAATCAAAGGTTATCCCCTTACCAAGTAATGCTACATCAGTTTCGTTAGAATCTCCCCCTCTATAATGAAGAACAATAAATTTAGGCGGCTGCTGACTCCCCTGAGCCACACCCAACAGTGCCCCCATCCCTAATTCCTGCATCTGCTCCCGTTCAAGAACAGTAACTTCGAACCCATAACTCTCGGCTAATTTAGTTGCCATCTCCGCCATATGAGTGGGTGTCATGTAGTTAGCCGGTTCATT
>DAOWAU010000107.1 GCA_030634425.1 Dehalococcoidia bacterium | reverse complement strand
TATATTTGTCCAAGACGGCGTAAACCTTTATCGTTACACTCATTTTTTCTCCTTATTGATTGGTAAATGCCCGCAGTAAATTCATATGTGGTACATGGTCGCTCCAGACTGCCTCTTCATCTTTTGCCGCTCAACCAGATCCTGCAGGGTTGTCGATTGCAGGACTCCGTTGATTGCTCTCTTTATTTCCCCCCAAACATCCCGGGTGACACACGAGGCAGAGCGGGGACATATCTCTGGATTAGTGACGCACTCCGCCGGGGCAATTGAGCCCTCAAGCAGTTGGATGACTTCGACCAGCTTTATCTCCTCAGGTGGTTTAGCTAACGAGATTCCACCCTTGGCGCCCCGAGTGCTTCGTACTATGCCCTTGGCTATCAGGGGAGTGATCAAATGCTCCAGGTAGGGCAGTGAAATCTCCTGCCTTTGGGCGATGTCTTTTAATAGAACAGGCTCCTCATCGTGGTGAAGGGCCAAATCCAATAGTGCCCTGGTGGCATATCGTCCTCTAGTAGAGAGCCTCATTGGCGCCTCCTTTGTTGACTATTATGACCAACATAGTATACATTATCATGCTAAAGATAGGCTGTCAATAGTACTTCGGTACTTCTTTAATCGTGACTGCTCAGTATGCCATACAAAAAACAAGGAAGACAGAACGGCTGCCGTGAGACGCCATAGGGATAGGAAAAGGGATGAGCAGCGGGCAACAGCAAGGGGCTGCAAAGATTGAGGCGAGTTAGTCTGCCTCTTGTATAACAAAAGGGAGGGACACAATTCGCTATATTGTGCAATGGGTCGGTTCCACTTCAGGGAGAGGTCAGCGGCAACAGAACTCTCTTTGTTCTATATGCCTACAACTCTTTGCTGAGGCTGAGTTAACAATAGATAGACGTAAATTAATAATCCAATATGGCTATCTTAACTTAATTCCCTGATTAGCTTCGACAGCTTCACTGGGGACTGCAGCCAGAATAATTGCCATTGTCAGGTATGAACTTGAAGCATTACCTCTATTGGCGCTTATGAGAAGACAACCATCCTTATACAAAACAAGATAACTTTCATAAATACCCCACTTGCCATTGAACCGTACTGGAGTTTTTCTTTCAGCAGTGAACACACACTTTTCATCCACTTCTGTTATTGTGTTAGGACGATTATAGGTAAGGCTGTAAATGGTTTTACCTTCAAGGTTTTTTATTCTTTGCCATAATTCATGTTTAGCCAGCATATTGTTTTCACTCCAAACATCTGCTGAGCATCGCTCATTATAATACTCTCTGCACACCTTCTCTGCACACCTTTGCCTTTTCTGCTCTGAGAGTAAGTTTGGGTCTCCGAAAATGAGTGCCCCGGTAGGACAAACTTGTACGCAGGCAGGTAACAGCCCCTGGTCAATTCGCTCCACGCATAAGTCACACTTTTGCACTATGTTTTCCTCAGAAACAAACTGAGGGGCACCAAGGGGGCAGGCCTCAATGCACAGTTGACAACCGGTGCATTTCTCCTCATTGATGAGAACAATGCCATCGGAGCGCTTATAAATAGCACCCTCAGGGCAGGCTTCAATGCAAGCTGGCTTACCGCAATGCCTGCAGGCCATAGGCACAAAATCCATGACCAGCTTGCCCCCAATCCGGGTGGGTCCTACTTGTTTAACCTTGATAAAGTGTGGTCCCACACCAAGCTGGTGCTCCTGCTTGCAAGCCACCTCACAGGAAAAACAACCGTAACAGAGCTCCATATCAACTAAAAGTGATTTCTTTCCCATCTCAATCCTCTTCCACCCTATAGACTTTACATAGAAGACCCCTAAGTGAAACGGCACCACTCACCGGCTCGTAAGGTGGGTCATTGGTCGCAATGATATTTATATTGGACTCGGACCAGCCATGCAGAGGGTCCTCTTTGTTCTCTGGGTACCACCAGTGCGATGGTGCCGCAACTACCCGAGGGTCGACTGCCTCAGTTACCTCTGCTTTCATCTTCACCCGGCCTCTATCCTTTGGTGCCTCAATCCAGACCCAATCGCCGTCCCTGATATCAAGACCGGCAGCTGTCTGGGGATGGATTTGCACCCTGGGATACGGCTCCAGTTCCCTGCACCAGGGCACCTGTCTGCCGCTAGAGTGGAAATAGGCCACATGCCTGTGCCCAGTAGTTAGGACAAGGGGATAATCCCTGGCTATCTCTGGAGTAGAAAACGGCGTCTCTTGGTTATCCTTATAGTAGGGCAATGGGTCCTCGCCAGCCACCTCCTTGGTTAGACTGGCAACGAGCTCCACCTTGCCCGAGGAAGTCTTGAATCCACCCTCTTCCTCATATTTCTTGTATCGGGTAGGCTGAACCATAAAATGGTGCTTCTTAAGCTCCTCATAGGTGATGCCAATTCCACTGAGGATATAGTCATGGAATTGAGCAACCGTCTTCCACTGCTTGGGTAGCTCCAATCCCATGCGCTTGATTATCTCTAAGTCCATTTCCCGGTCCTCCATAGTGTCATAGACCGGCTCAATAACCCTCTCCCTGGCGGCAACCATATTATTATACATCGCAAACTCTATCCCATCCTTCTCCAGATAGGTGTGGGGTGGCATGATTATATCACACATCTCCATAGTGGGGTTCATAAAGAAACAAGAACCTACCGAGAACTCTAGCTTCTTTAATGCTTCCATTGTTTCCTTGGCACCCTCAAGACAGAGCAGCAGGTCATTCACCGCCCAGTTGGCTTTTACTGGATAGGGCTTGCCGGTAATGATGGCGTGAATCACACTGGGAGGATGACAAAGACCTCCGACTATGGACTTTGAGCTGGCGAAAAGGGGAAATTCCTTGGCACCAATGCGTTTGTCAGCTACTTCCGGAGGAAAAGGCAAGGCTTCATGCTCAATGTGTACCTTAGTTTTAAAGCCTTGGTAGACGCTACCCATAATGAGCCCCCCTTTTACATCCAGATTGCCACAGATAGCCGCCATAATGGCCATGGCACGGATTGTCTGGTGGACGTTGAAATTCATCTGAACCCCCATGCGGGTATGCATCGCAGCTCCTGGACTGTTGGTAGCATACATACGGGCAGCACTGATGATGTCCTCTTCGGAGACCCAAGTTACCTCCGATACCCAGCTAGGAGGATATTCCTGAACACGCTGCCT
>DAOWAU010000072.1 GCA_030634425.1 Dehalococcoidia bacterium | reverse complement strand
TTGGGTAATGCCCATATCCCCGCCTATCCGGAGGCAACCCCCTGCGAGTTGAGATTTCGAGGGCTATCGTCCAAGGTGACTTCGTTCACAAGATAGAGGAGCTGTCCGGAGAGAACGGCCTCCAGTGCTACCAGTGTGGCGAGTGTTCCTCGGGTTGTCCCGTCAGTGCCGAGATGGACATCATCCCCAGCCAGGTCATTCGCCTCGTCCAGCTAGGCCAGGAGGACGAGGTCCTCGCGGCGGAGAGCCCATGGGTCTGTGCCTCCTGCCACACGTGCTACGTTCGTTGCCCAAAAGGGGTGAGCGTCGCCAGGATCATGGAGGCCGTTCGCCAGGTGAACCTCCGTAGGGCCGACTACGGTGACCACGTCAACGTAAGGGACCTCACCCCCGAGCAAAGGGCCAAGCTCCCACCGATCGCCATCATCGCGTGCACGCGGAAGTACTCACAGTGAGCTCTTGGTGAAATTACCGCTATGTTATAATACAGGCAGGTAAATCGGCCAGCAAGGCGGAGGAAAGATGACCCCCTGATTCGACAGAAAAATGGGGGTGGTCTTCGCCGATTTAGCTAGCGAGAGATGCTTTTATGGTGGGCTTCAAACACTCTGACTTCTGATTAAAGTGTCCCGTTCAAATCCATGATTCACACACCTCTTGACAATATTGTTAGGTTACCAGACAATATTCCTACATTCTTGAGCTTCTTGTGTTACGGAGGGTATTGACAATGCGGGAACCATCAACGACTTTTCCTAGAGTGATAAATAAAATTGCAAGAATGGCAAAGTCCCCTTCAGATTTTGGGACAGAAGACCTATTGTACTTTTTCCGAGATCCAGATTATCGATGTTGTGGGAAACAACCCGGAGATCAATATAACAGAGCTGTCCAATATTTTAGGAATTACAAAAGGAACCGCATCTCCGGTGGCTAACATACTTGCAGGGAGGGGTTACTTAAAGAAGCTACATGCCTCAGATGATAGTAGAGTAGTCCGCTTACAATTGACAGAAAAGGGAGAGGTTGCATGGAAGGGGTTTGCAAAGCAGGCTAAGGAATATGCAAGGGAGTTCACAGCCGTGCAATGGTCCACCTTCAATAATATCATCGCTAAACTGGAGGCTTTTATTGATAACAAGTTGAAGAAGGGCACTTAATTTTGGCTTTAATACGGTATTCCATATAAGAGAGTATATAAATATATCGTGAAAGGAGGATAGAATGGCAGGTTTCGAAGGCAGGATGCTGAATGTCCAGTTGAGCGATGGTACCACTACTAAAAACAAAATAGACAGGGATACTCTACGGAAATTTATAGGTGGCAGCGGACTTGCAGCTAAACTATTCTTTGACCGTGTATCCCCGGATGTTGATCCCCTATCCCCGGATAACGTGCTCTTTATAATGACAGGCCCATTAAGTGGCACAAGTTTACCAGGAGGCTCACGGTTTTCGGTATGCTCGAAATCCCCGCTGACCAACATGTGGGGAGAGAGCTGTTGTGGTGGTGATTTTGCTGTGGAGTTGAGGTCTGCAGGCTATGACGGCATTTCGATAGAGGGTGCCTCTAACAAACCAGTCTATTTATACATTGAAGATGACAAGATCGAGATCAATGATGCCTCTGATATTTGGGGCAGGGATAGCTATGAGATTACAGATCTCCTTATTGATAGGTATGGTGGAAAGAAGAAGGTTAAGGTGCTGGTAATCGGCCAGGCAGGCGAGAACCAGGTAAGGTATGCTGCTATCGCCAACAAGAAGCGGGATTTCGCTGCCCGCTGCGGCATGGGTGCCGTTATGGGCTCGAAGAAGCTTAAGGCTATCGTGGTGAGAGGTACCGGTAAAGTTGAGTTGGCTTCCCCAACGCAGTTTACCGACAGGCGAAAAGCGGTAATTACCAAGGTTAAGGAGCATATAGCGACACAGGTACTAAGCGCTCAGGGCACTAACGCCGGCATGGATTACGGCATGATAACGGGTGATGTGCCGGCTAAGAACTGGGTTGTCGGTGATAATACTGCAGTGGCTTCGCAAATTGGCGGTGGTATATTGAGCGGGGAAAAATTCCTGACGGGAACCGAGGCCTGCTACGGCTGCATAATTGCATGTAAGAGGGTGGTCCACATTACCGAAGGTCCGTACAAAGGAATGGCAGGAGCAGGCCCCGAATATGAAGGTGCGGCCAGTCTGGGCAGCCTGCTCATGATCGGAGATATGGCAGCAGTCATTAAGATGAACGAAGCCTGCAATAAATATGGGCTTGATGTTATCTCCTGTGGAGCCACCATAGCCATGGCGATGGACTGCTTTGAGCATGGAATTATTAGTGCCAAGGACACAGACGGTATAGCACTGAAATGGGGAGATGCCGACGCCGTTCTAAAGATGATAGAAAAGATTGCCCATCGCGATGGTTTCGGGGATGTGCTAGCTGATGGTAGTAAGCGTGCTGCTCAGATAATAGGCAAGAATGCCTCTAACTATGCGGTGGAGGTCAAGGGGCTTGAGGTTCCCATGCACGATCCTCGTGCTAGTCATGCTCTCGGCCTAGCCTATGCCACAGGAGTACGTGGAGCTTGCCACACCAGTGATTATGCCTACAGCATGACAGTGGGCATCGTGAATTGGCCGGAGATAGACTTAGTTCCCGGTGTCATTGCAAAGGAAAGCGAGGGTATGGGCAGGATAATAAAGATCTCGCAGGATTTGGGGCAGATTGCCAATTCTGCACTGATCTGTTATATAATCATTCCTGTAACAAATGCGGAGGATCTGGTCGACTTGATGAGATCAGCCAGTGGATTTGACTATGACCTCAATGAGCTAATGGAATGTGGTGAGAGGATCTGGAATTTAAAGAGGGGTATCAGTAACCTGATGGGTATAACGTCGGCAGATGATCGGCTGCCCAGGCAAATCCTGACGCCAACCTCAGAGGGTGGTGCCGTGGGTTCCGTGCCTGACCTGGAGCTTATGCTCAAGGAGTACTATCCTGCCAGAGGTCTCCAGGCCGATGGTCGCCCATCAAAGGAAAAGCTATTAAGCCTAAGTCTCCCCGAATTAGCAGGTAAGCTTTATCAGAAATAAATTTTACTTAACTTTTAGCATCGCTCTCTCCTTTCTTGACCTTCGGTTTCCTCTTCCTCTGGTAATCCGGACTCAGGACTACCCTTCATGTCCTAGCTTCTTACCATTGATTTCACCACCCCTAACTAGACGTCTGACGTTGTCTGGTGAGAGACCAAGTTTTTGTGCAGCTTCCGGGTAGGAACATCAGAACTTTACTAAAGGGGATGAGCTAATTGCTACAAACTAAGAATGTGATGTTACAGATGTTATAATGGAAAGGCCCGGTCATTTTAAGCCAAGGCAAGCAGGCTTCTTGAGAAGGAGGTGCTATTGTGGCGGAGCAAAAAGAAGGTGCTTTGAGTGTATACCGCGTCTTGGATCTTGCTGATAGTAAGGGCGCTTTCTGTACGAAGTTGCTTGCGGATTTGGGCGCCGATGTCATCAAGATTGAGCCACCCCAAGGGGACTCCACCCGGAGCATCCCACCGTTTGTGGATGATATACCGCATCTGGAGAAGAGCCTCTATTTCCTTTATCGGCACGCCAACAAGCGGGGGATAACCTTGGACCTGGAGACTTCCGATGGTAAGGCCATTTTCAAGAAGCTGGTCAAGACAGCGGACGTTCTAGTGGAAACCTATCCTCCTGGCTATATGGCAAGCCTAAGCCTTGACTACCCAGTGCTCAAGGAGATAAACCTTGGCCTTATCATGGCCAGCATCACCGAGTTTGGTCAAACCGGCCCCTATAAGGATTGGAAAGGCTCTGATATCGTCGACTTCGCCATGAGCGGTGTCATGATCAGCAGTGGCTTCTCTGGAAAGGTACCATGTAACTTACCGGGGACACCGGCCTATGATGCGACTTCCCTGCTTGCTACCATATCTATACTCATTGCCCTCTATCATCGCGGCACCACAGGGAAAGGACAGTATATTGACGCCGCAGTGCACGAAAGCTCACGTATAGGTCTTTTCCCCTGGCTGGTGCCAATCTATTCTCATGCCCTAACTGACGAGAGAATATCGGTAGTGACTGATGTACGACTTGGAGACTCCATTTACCCCGTCTACCCCTGTAAAGACGGCTATGTTCGGGTGCTCGCCATAACCCCAGGGCAGTGGAATGCCCTAGTTCGGGTGCTTGGTGATCCTGAGGTGCTGCGTTTGCCCGAATGGCAGGATTTTATCTACCGAGTTGGCAACGCTGAGGATCTTTACACTCTTATGGTTGAGTTCACTCCCAACTATACCAAGTTTGAGCTCTTTGAAGCGGGGCATAGGGAGGGTGTTCCCATTATTCCTATTCACGATAT
>DAOWAU010000144.1 GCA_030634425.1 Dehalococcoidia bacterium | reverse complement strand
TGACCCGGTTAATTCTCGCCTCATCCATACCGCCCGACTTATTAATGATGAGGTGCCCTATAAAATTGCTGCCAGGATTAGGCAAGCCCTGCAGGATATAAAAAATCCTCGAATAATAGCCCTGGGTGTTACCTACAAGCCTGATACCTATGACACCAGGAATAGCCCGGCACTTAACATCATTAGCCGGCTCAGGGGGGATGGCTATCAGGTGGAAGCCTATGACCCATTGGCTGAGGGTTATCAATACACCTCCATCAAAGAGGTAGCCAGGGAAGCTGACTGTTTAATCGTGCTGGTGGAGCATCAAACTATTAAGGAAGAACTTGCTCAGCAGGAAGCCGAGATAAAGAAAGTCATGTGTCACCCCTTGATATTGAGATTCTATCCTGAGCGCTAGGGATGGGCTACTAGAAGAATGCTTAAGGTAGCTTTAATAAATCCTGCCCAATCAGCCTCAGTCATGCCTGTGCATTGACCTGTAAAGCCCTGTTTAGTATAATAAACTCCAAAAGGAGGCAAGGGGTTCCCGCCTTTTCTCCTCGGTGCCTTCCAATGAGGTTGTCGCGAGTTCGAGTCTCGTCTCCCGCTTTGTGGGCTCGTAGCTCAGTGGCAGAGCGGTCGGCTCATAACCGATTGGTCGTAGGTTCGAAACCTGCCGAGCCCACTTACCTTGCTACATAAGTTTGAGGCGGATGTTGCTGTGTCACGGGGCACGTTCCGCCTTTTTATTAGTTGCCTATTGAATATTTGACAAGGTAATTATAAGATTAGTCTGATTATAATCAGTGAGGGGTACAGCCTTGGCCAAGGAAAATGAACCCGGTGGGGTAGGGCAGGAGCAGGTGCTGGATGTTGAACATATTAAACGGCGTCTGGATATGTTAGACCAGCGTTTAGATAGTATTGATTCAATGGTTACCGCAGTTGCTGAACGAGTAATGAACCAGCCTATCACCCTTAATATAACCTGCCCCCACTGTGGCAAGAATATAGAGATTAGCATCCTGGGTAGTGAGAAGCCAAGGGGATAGAGCAGAGGTATGAAATCCTAGAGAATAGGCAGGTATCTTTTTAGTTCGTATTCAGTTACCTGAATGCGATATTGGTCCCACTCAATTTTCTTATTCTTGATGAAGCTATCAAAGACATGGTCACCCAGGGCTTTTCTTACCAGCTGGCTATTTTCGGTTAGGCTAATAGCGTCCCATAAGTCTATTGGCAGACTGCCTATGCCTCTTTGTTCCCTCTCCTTGCTGCTCATCTCGAAAAGATTTGTCTCAATAGGGTCGGCTAGTTCATACTTCTTCTCAATGCCCTCCAGACCGGCGGCTAACATCACACTGAAAGCTAGGTAGGGATTACAGGCAGGGTCAGGAACCCTAAATTCAATTCTGGTAGAGTTTTCCTTTCCCGGCTGATACTCAGGGACTCTAATCATGTCTGACCTGTTTCTCCGTGCCCAGGAAATGTATACCGGTGCTTCATAGCCAGGAACCAGTCGCTTATAGGAATTAACCCATTGGCAGACAACGGTTGTTATTTCTGGGGCATGTCTTAGTAGTCCAGCGATATAGTGTTTGGCTATTTTGGATAGATAGTACTGGTCGTTTTTATCAAAAAAGGCATTTCTGTCGCCTTTAAACAGGGATTGATGCACATGCATACCACTGCCGTTGGCACCTAAGATTGGCTTAGGCATAAAGGTAGCATAGACACTATTCTTCAGCGCCACCTCTTTAACCACCAATCGGTAGGTCATAATATTATCAGCCATGGTCAAGGCATCGGTATAATTTAGGCCTATTTCGTGCTGGCTGGTGGCCACTTCATGGTGGCTGTATTGAACACTGATACCCCGTTGCTCCAGGGCAAGTATAGTTTCCTGTCTCAGGTCACTGGCCATGTCTAAGGGTGTTAAATCAAAATAGCCCCCTTCGTCCAGAGCTTGTATCCCCTCTGCATTTTTAAAGTAGAAGTATTCCATTTCTGGTCCGGTGCAGAAAGTATAACCCTGGTCAGCAGCTCTCTGGAGGTTTCTCTTTAGCACATATCGGGGGTCACCGTCAAAGGTTTGCCCGCCAGGTTTTAAAATGTCACAGAACATTCTGGCTACCGGGTGTTGTGGCTGACTCCAGGGTAGGATTTGGAAGGTGGTGGGGTCGGGCAGAGCCAGCATATCACTCTCGTCAATTCTGGCGAATCCTTCAATAGAGGAGCCATCAAATCCCACACCAT
>DAOWAU010000116.1 GCA_030634425.1 Dehalococcoidia bacterium | reverse complement strand
GCCGTTAACAAGCTGGCGGCTGAAGTTAGAAGAGATTACCAGGGTAAGCGTCCCCTGTTGATAGGTGTTCTTAAAGGTTCCTTTGTCTTTATGGCTGACCTGATTCGGCTTCTTGATTTCCCCCTGGAGGTGGAGTTTATCACCCTCTCCAGCTATGGTCGGGGGAGGAGCACTCCCGGGGCAATCAAGGTGGTCAAGGGACTTCGTGCTGAAGTTGAGGGCAGGGATGTACTGGTAATTGAGGACATAGTAGATACCGGGCACACCATTTCCTTTCTCCTGGATTATCTGGGGAAGAAAAAGCCTGCCTCCTTGAGGCTCTGTGCCCTGACCGATAAGCCCTCGCGGCGTGAGGTCCCAGTCGCTATTGACTATCTCGGTTTCACTGTTCCCGATAAGTTCATAGTTGGCTATGGTATAGATTGGGATGAGAGATTTCGTTACCTTCCTGAGATATGTTTTGTTGAGGTTGAGGACTGATGCTACCCAAACTGTCTCGTCTGCTCTCGGTGGCTAAGGGGGAGACTCCTGCTGACCTTATCCTGGCTAACGCCAGGGTGGTGAATGTCTTTTCCGGTGAGGTGGAGCCGGGTAATGTAGCTATTTGCGGGGACAGCATTGCCGGGGTAGGGGACTACCATCAGGCAAAGCAGGTGCTGGATTTGGGGGGCAAATACCTTGCCCCCGGTCTTATCAACGGGCACACCCACCTGGAAAGCTCAATGCTTGATGTCGGTCAATATGCTCGGGCAGTGGTGCCGCGGGGTACTCTGGCGGTGGCGACCGACCTTCATGAAATAGCTAATGTCTGCGGGCTGGATGGGATAAGGTATGTGCTTGACTGTGCCCGCCGTTTGCCCTTGGACCTGTTTCTCATGGCTCCCTCCTGCGTGCCGGCTACCTCTTTGGAGACCTCCGGCGCCAGCATTGAGCCTGAGACTATCGGTCGGCTACTCAGATGGAGGGGTTGTATCGGGCTGGGGGAGGTAATGAATTTCCCCGGTGTACTCAGCGGTGACGAAGATGTTCTGCGTAAGCTCGACCTTGCCCGGGGTAAGGTTATTGATGGTCATGCCCCCGGTGTCAAAGATAAGGACCTCAACGCCTATATTGCCGCCGGTATCCTCTCCGACCATGAGTCTACTTCATTGGAGGAGGCGGGGGAGAAATTGAGGCGGGGTATGTATCTCATGATACGTGAGGGCTCTTCAGAGAAAAATCTGGACGCTTTACTTCCCCTGGTTACCGATAAGACCTATAAGAGGTGCCTGTTCGTGGTTGACGACCGTAGTTGCCTTGACCTGCTCAGGGATGGGGATATCGACGCCGTGGTGCGGAGGGCAATCGGCAAAGGTCTCGACCCGGTGCGGGCTATTCAGCTGGCGACTATTAACCCCGCCGAGTATTTCAGACTGGATAGATTAGGGGCTATTGCCGCCGGCTATCAGGCTAACCTGATTGTCATTGATGGGCTATCCGACCTATCGGTGGAAATGGTCTTTTATCGGGGTCGCCTGGTAGCTGAGGAGGGTAAACCCTTGTTTTCCTTGCCTCGGGCTGCCGCCAGGGGACTGGCCAATACGGTAAATATTAAGCCCTTCGATGTGGAGTCGTTGAAGCTTTCTGCCTCAGGGGCAACTATGCCGGTGATTGAGGTTGTCCCCGGTCAGATAATTACCAGGAAAAGAATGGAGAGGGTCGAGGTCTCGGGTGGGGTTATTGTCCCCGATACCGACCGGGATATTCTGAAGCTGGTGGTGGTGGAGAGGCACAGGGCTACCGGCAACATCGGCTTGGGGCTGGCTAAGGGCTTCGGCTTAAAGAAGGGTGCTCTGGCTTCCTCCATCGCCCACGATGCTCATAATATTGTCGCCGTTGGGGCTGACGATAACGACATATTCGCTGCCGTTAAGGAGATTGAGCGGTTACATGGTGGTCTGGTGGTGGCTGCCGGGGGCAAAATCCTGGCCAGCCTGGCTCTGCCCATCGCCGGATTATTATCAGACGAGCCGTTAGAAACGGTGGTAGATAAACTGGAGAAGCTGGAGCAGATAGCCAGGGATTTAGGGGCAACCCTCCCTTCCCCCTTCTCCACCCTTTCTTTTTTGGCTCTACCGGTAATCCCCGAACTCCGCCTCACCGACCTCGGTCTGGTGGATGTCAATGAGTTTAAGTTGATTAAGTGATGATTTGAGTGGTTAAATAGAGCAAAGGAATAGCAAAAAAGCAGCACAAGCTAGATGGGGCAAGTGATTATGGGTGGGGAGTAATTGCTACGATTGTGATTATCCCCTTGGAGGGACCATAATACCAAAAGACCCTATAAGCTGCTGGTGTTTTTTGTTGTGCATATGCCTCAAAAACCTTTTCCCCATTAGGGCCTTCTAAGCTCATAAAACGATGAGTTTGGAGACTGGAATGTCGGAGGTTGCTTGCTAGGTATTTTATGGTCTTCTTAACAGCCTTGTATTGTTTCTTTTTAGAAGCATCAGATTTCAGGCTAGAATAAGTGGCCCTTGCTTCATCTGTCCATTCTAATTCAAACAAAGCTTAAGACCTTATAGGGTATCAAGATCAACTTTAGATACCCTGCCTTGTGCAGCATCAGAAAGCCCCCGCCGGACCGATGCGATGGCATCTGGGCTATTGAATAACCATGCTTCAGAAGCAGGAATGGTTACTTGGGGGTCAAGTATAATCTGTCCAAACCGATTGCGATATATATGATATATTATGCCTTCCCGCACATTGGCTTTAGACAAAACTAATCGCTTCTTGGAGTCGGGTTTCACGCCGTCAGCCACCATTGTTACTACTTTATCCTTTATTAAATCCTCTATTGTAGTTACCATTTTTACACCTCATCAAGAGTGGGATTATTTATCAGGTGGGACACCCCCACTCTTCTTATTTTAGCTAAATCATATATCTTTGTCAATACCCTTTTGCCAATATTTTTCTAAAATAATGCTAAATTGCCTGTACTTACCTCTTCTTC
>DAOWAU010000093.1 GCA_030634425.1 Dehalococcoidia bacterium | reverse complement strand
CTCCTCCTCGGTGAGCTGTTTGGTGCCTAGAGCCTGGGCGCGGGCTAGCTTTGAGCCGGGCTCAGCTCCCACCACCAGGTAGGTGGTCTTGCGGGTGACATCGCTTTTGGCTGTGCCACCGAGGGCTTTTACCCGTGCCTCTGCCTCCTGTCGGCTGAGTGCTTCTAACCTGCCGGTGATGACAAACTCCTGCCCGGCCAGGGGTAACTCTTCTGGTCTGGCTGCTTCTTCCTCCAGTCGAACCCCCGCCTTTCTCAGTCGTTCAATAATATGGCGGTTCTCTTTCTGTCCGAAGAAGGCAATTATGCTATCGGCAATCTTGCCCCCGATTGAGTCTATCTTCATTAGCCTCTCTCTGGAGGCATGAGCCAGTTTATCTATACTGCCGAATTCCTTGGCTAAAATCTCGGCTGTCTCCCCACCAACATGGCGTATGCCCAGAGCAAAGATGAGCCTGCCCAGAGGACGTTTTTTACTATCGTCTATGGCCTTTATGATATTATCGGCGCTCTTCTCCGCCATTCTCTCTAATTTGAGGAGCTGCTCCTTATTGTCCTTAAGGTAATAAAGGTCGGAGACATCCTTGACCAGCCCCTCTGTTAACAGCATGGCACTCTGCGACTCGCCTATCCCCCTGATATCCATACCGCCCCGCGAGGCAAAGTGTTCCATTCGTTCCTGGACTTGAGCAGGGCAGGCAGCGTTAGAGCAGTAGTACATGACCTCGCCTTCCGGTCTAAACACCTCAGCCCCGCATTCCGGGCAGGCTGGGCGTTGCTTTTCCCGATTGAAGATCTTTTTCAGGAGGGTGAACTCCTTTTCCTCCCCGCTGCGCTTGCTTTTGATTGGTCCCACCACCTCGGGTATCACCTCACCGGCTCGCTGGACATAAACCCAGTCGCCTTCACGGATGTCCTTGCGCCTGATGTCGTCTTCGTTGTGCAGGGCGGCGCTTTTAATGGTTACTCCTCCCACCGAGACTGACTCCAGGTCTGCGTAGGGGTTGAGGGTGCCGGTTCTGCCCACACTTATTTTGATTTCTTTTAGGCGGGTGGTGCCCTGAATGGCGGGGAACTTATAGGCTGCAGCCCACCGCGGCTCATGCCCGATGTTTCCCAGTCGTTCCTGGAGGGCAAGCTTATTTACCTTGACCACGATGCCATCGGCTTCATAGGGCAGGCTTTCCCTTCCCTCTACCCAGGTATGGTGATATTGCTCCACCTCGTCAATAGTGGCGAATAGTCTGTTATTGGGGTTTACCTTGAAGCCAAGGGACTTGAGATACTCCATAGTCTCCCAGTGAGTGGGGGTAATAGCCTTGCCCTCAGCGTAGCCCAGCATATAGATGTATATATCCAGCGGGCGTTTAGCGGTAATGCGAGGGTCAAGCTGACGCACCGAGCCAGCGGCGGCATTCCTGGGGTTGGCGAAAAGGGGCAGCCCCTCCTCAGCCCGCTCCTTATTCAGCTTATCGAAGCCGGCTTTGGGCAGAAAGACCTCACCCCGTACCTCAAACCGGGGTGGTGCCTCTCTAGGTACGGAAAGCGGGACGCTCCTCACTGTTCTCAGGTTCTGGGTGATGTTTTCACCGCGGAAGCCATCACCACGAGTAGCCCCGGTCGCCAGCCGACCGTCAACATAGGTTAGGGCCACCGCCAGCCCATCAATCTTATGCTCGCAGGTGAGGTCGAATTGCTCTCCGGCTATCAGCTTTGAGGTTCGGGTATACCAGGCTAGTAGCTCCTCCTTGGAGAAGGCATTACCTAGAGAGAGCAGGGGGAGGGGGTGTTCTACCACTCCGAAGGCTTCCACCGGGGCAGCGCCCACCCGCTGGGTGGGTGAGTCGGGGGTCACCAACTGGGGGTGCTCCTCCTCCAGTTGGTTGAGTTCCTTCATTAACTTATCGTACTCGGCGTCACTGACCTCGGGGCTATCCAGCACGTAATAGCGATAGTTATGGTAGTTAATCTGCTTCCTTAGCTCTGCTATTCTTTGTTTCGCCTGGGCTGAGTCCATCATCGCGCGCCTTTTGTCTGGCATTTTTATAGATTATAGCATATGCCTATATTGTTGCTCACTTTAGCTTGTTGCGAAATGCTCTATGATATAATTAAAAGTGAACGGGGATAAGAATATTGTCCACAAGGGTATTGACAAATGGTATCATTAATGATACCATTAAATTCGAAGATGGGTTCCATAGATAAAATAATTCAACAAATGATAGGGAACCCGCAGGATGTTAGATTCACTGACCTCTGTAAAGTTTGCTACCACTACTTTGGGGAAGGTCGCCAGAAGGGTGGTCATAATATATATAAAACACCGTGGAGGGGCGACCCTAGAATAAATATACAGAACGACAGGGGTAAGTGTAAAACATATCAAGTTAGGCAAGTACTCAAAGCTATAGAAAAATTGGAGGCACAAAGTGGCAACAGAAGTAGCAGTAAAAAATGACCGATATACCTATCGGGTTACTTGGTCTGATGAAGATGAGGAGTATGTAGGCTTGTGCGCAGAATTCCCCAGCTTAAGCTGGCTAGCTAATAGCCAAGAGGCAGCGTTGCGGGGTATACGAAATGTGGTAGCAGAAGCCGTTTCCGATATGCAGGCTAGTAATGAACCTATCCCCCAACCCCTCGCAGTTAAGCATTATTCAGGTAATTTCACGGTTCGTATACCACCAGATGTACATAGGAGTCTCCACATACAAGCAGCAGAAGCTAACATCAGCTTTAACCGCCTTGTCAGTGCCAAGTTAGCTGCACAGTGAATGCGTTACTAAACACAGTTCCTCTCGGCTAACTTCTGAAGCCAGCCTGGGGTAATACTACCTTCAGCGCTGATATTACTTGTTCGATATCCTCTTCAGTTACCCAGCCCAGGTGCCCGATGCGGAATATTTTGCCGTTTAATTTCTGCTGTCCACCGGCGAGCACAATCTGGTGTTCCTCTCTTAGAATCTTGCGCATCTTGTTAACATCAAGCCCATCCGGAGCAGCTATGGCAGTAACTGTATTGGAGGCATATTTCTCGTCGGCAAAGAGGGAAAGTCCCAGCGATTTTACTCCGACTCGGGCTGCCTCGGCCACTCGAGCATGTCGAGCTATGACGTTGGGTAACCCTTCTTTTAGCATCATTTCCAGCGATATGGACAGGGCGAATATTGTCGTAATGGCTGGTGTCCATGGTGTCTGTCCTTCCTTCAGATAGCCCTTCGCTTGGGCGAAGTCCCAGTAGAAGCGGGGCATCCTGGCTTTGGCATGGGCTTGCCACGCCTCGGGGCTAACACTAACCATGGCCAGACCCGGGGGAGCCATCCATCCCTTTTGGGAGCCGGTAACGGCGACATCGCAGTGCCAGTTATCTACCGGCAGATTGAGCGAGCCCAGACTGCTGATGGCGTCAACCAGTAGTAATTTATCAAACTCCTTCGCTGCGGAGCTAATTGAGGCTAGGTCATTGGTAACGCCGGTGGAGGTTTCATTATGGGTGACCAGCACTGCTTTGATTTCGGGTTCAGCGTGGAGAGCCTGGCGCACCGCATCTACATCAGCAGCTTTGCCCCATTCAAAGCGG
>DAOWAU010000047.1 GCA_030634425.1 Dehalococcoidia bacterium | reverse complement strand
TCGCTTTGATTATGCCCAGAGTGTCTATTACCTCAGAAGGAGCCATGCCAATGCCTACGGAGATGGCTGTTTTATGGATGTAGTGAAACAGGAACTCCCGCTTCATCGGTCTCAGCAGTTTACTGTCTTTTACCTCGTCGAGCCAGGCCCCCTTCAGGCGGCGAGGCAGGATAACGGCGGCGGCTACCACCGGGCCAGCCAGGGCACCTCGCCCAGCTTCATCAACGCCGGCAATAAGCCGGTAGCCTTGCTTTGCCAGTTCCTTTTCCTCAGTGAAGGAGGGTTTCTGCTGATTATTTATCAACCCTATCCCCTTTAATCTCCTTCTGTTTCAATCTACCCTATCTTCTATTATCCCTCCGCCCAGGACAGCATCGCCCTGATAGAATACTACGGCTTGCCCGGGAGCAATTGCCTTCTGGGGCTGATGAAAGTTTACCTCGGCGACCCCGTCATCAAGGTGGAGTTCGGCTGCTGCCTCGGGTGATTGGTAGCGGATTTTGGCTGTTACATCGATTGGCTGCCGTGGAGCTTTCCCTGACACCCAGCTTAACTCGGTGGCAAGGAGCCTATCGCTTAATAGCTTATCTTCAATGCCTACAACCAGCCTATTATTGGCAGCATCAAGCCTGAGCACATACAGGCGCTCGTTTGAAGCCAGCCCCAGCCCGTGCCTTTGTCCTACGGTATATTGAGCTAAACCGGGGTGTTCGCCCAAAATCTTATCCTCGGTGTCAACGATGTCTCCGGGTTTGGTGGGGATGTATTCAGCAATAAATGCCCGATAGTCATTATCAGGGATAAAGCAGATGTCCTGGCTCTCACGCCTGTCGGCGGTAGGCAAGCCTCGCTCGGCAGCCATCCTTCTTACTTCCACTTTGTGGAGGTCGCCTAAGGGCAGTAGCAGGTGCTGGAGCTCCCTTTGTGTCAGGGTGTAGAGGAAATAGGACTGGTCTTTGGCTGGGTCAACTGCTTTCAGCAGGCGATAGCCATCTGGTGATTGTTCAATCCTGGCATAGTGACCAGTAGCTAAGAAATCGGCATCCAGTTCCTTAATTCTCTTCAATAGCGCGTCAAACTTAATATACTGATTGCACCTGATACAAGGATTAGGGGTTCTCCCCAGGCTATACTCCTCGCAGAAATCAGCGATGACTCTCTGGGCGAAAATATCCCTGAAATTCATTACGTAATGGGGGATATCTAAGTTATGGGCGACCCGTTTTGCCGCTTCTATCGCTTCCACGCTGCAACAGCCGCCAAAAGCCTGCTTATCCGAAGGCCAGATTTGCATGGTGGCGCCAATCACCTCATAGCCGGCTTCTTGTAATAGTGCCGCTGTCAGCGATGAGTCTACCCCACCACTCATAGCTACCGCAACTCGCTTGTTAGGCATGTCTAAAGCCTCGCTGAGAAAGCAGCTGGCTTATCTTTTGCCAGATAATCTCTGCTATTTTCTCCTTGCCCTGCTTGGCATCTATTACCAGCCAGCGTTGTGGCTCTTCTTTTGCCAGCTTGAGATAGCCCTCCCTCACCCTCTGGTGGAAGGTGATATCCTCCTGCTCAAAGCGGTCTCGCCTCTGTTTGCGGGCGAGCCCTTCCTCCGCTGATATATCCAGCAGCACGGTCAAATCGGGTTTCAATCCCCCGGTAGCGATGTCATTAGTAGCGGCGACCGTCTCCAAATCTAATCCTCGCCCGTAGCTTTGATAAGCAATGGTGGAGTCGGCATAGCGGTCGCAGATAACCACCTTCCCCTTTTCCAGCTGGGGGCGGATGACTTCATCTATCAATTGGGTGCGGGAGGCGTTAAACAGCAGTAGCTCAGCCAGTGGTGATATGCCGGTATTCTCCGCTCCCTTCAGCCACTGTCTGATCTTCTTATTGAGAGGTGTTCCACCGGGCTCGTGGGTCAGCACCGCTGGGATAGCCGACTGCGATAGCCTTTCATATAGCGCCCTGGCTTGAACACTCTTGCCGCACCCCTCTCCCCCCCTCAAAGGTGATAAATAATGCCATAATTGTACCAACCCCTCACCCTTTATCCCTCTCCCCTTCATAAGGGGAGAGGGAAGGAAGTTTCTTAAAGGGGGCGAAACCCCTTTAATCCCTTTACTCTCTATAAATCCTCACCCGTCTTTCGGAGTCTTTGCCGGTGCTTTGTGAAGACAGGTCGTGTCTCTCGGCAATCAGGTGTTGCAGGCGTCGGATATAGGCACTCTGGGGGCTGAGATCTACCGTTTCCTCGCCGCTCTTCACCTTGGTAACGGCTTCCTCTGCCTCATTGAGGGCAAGCTTAAGGGGATGTCTCTTATCTACGCTCTCCAGGGGGTAGATATCGCTCAGGAGCCGTCTGATTTGAGGTGGCGTGTTGCTTCTGAGGACATAGATAGGTATGTTGGCTGCTTCAGCCTCCCTGACCTTTTGCATCTTGCGACGGTAGTAGCTTTTAGAGGTGACAAACAGGTTGGCATCATTTAGATTATCGACTACATCCACACTTAATTTCATCTCTTTTGCTATCTGCACCAGTCGCCCCCGGTTTACCCCGAAGAGGTAGAGCTTGGGTGATTTGTTTCCTTTGATGAACGGCTTACCTCTGACCGCTTTCTTGGCAGCGGTGGCTGGCTCCTCTTTTTCTATTTTCACCTCCCCCGTCTCATCCAGCAAGCGAATCTCGGTAGTTAGGGGTTGACCACGGAGGAGGGCATCCACTATCTGGCCCACACCAGGGTGAATGGCTACCCTGTCCCGGTCCCGAATTTCAACCAGGATATCAAAGGTGGGCTGTGACTTGCGCTCCAGGATGGACTTCTGTGTTCCCCTCCGCTTTGCCTCCTCATCACCCAGGGTTACGCTCTGGATGCCGCCGATGAGGTCACAGAGGGTAGGGTTCATCATCAGGTTTTCCAGGGTGTTACCATGGGCGGTGCCTATCAGTTGAACCCCCCGTTCAGCAATGGTTCGAGCCGCCTGAGCCTCAAGCTCGGTGCCCATCTCGTCGATAACAATCACCTCAGGCATGTGGTTTTCTACGGCTTCAATCATTACTGCGTGTTGCTCGGTGGGGGTAGTTACCTGCATCCGCCGAGCATGTCCGATAGCAGGGTGGGGGATATCACCATCACCGGCAATTTCGTTTGAGGTATCGACAATGATAACCCGTTTCTTATGGTCATCGGCTAGTACTCGGGCTACCTCACGCAGCATGGTTGTTTTGCCTACCCCGGGACGGCCCAGCAATAAGATACTCTTGCCCGATTGGATAAGGTCTTCAATAATTTTTATGGTGCCAAACACAGCCCTGCCCACGCGACAGGTAAGCCCGACAATGCGCCCCTTGCGGTTGCGGATGGCTGAGATGCGATGTAGGGTGCGCTCAATTCCAGCACGATTGTCATCGCCGAAGCTACTAACACGGGAGACCACATAGTCAATGTCCTGTTCACCGACCTCTTTAGGGTCGAGGGCTACTTCTCGCTGGGTATAGCGTGCTTCGGGAGGTCGCCCCAGGTCCAGGACTACCTCCAGCAGTTCACTGTTATCACCCTGTTTCCGCAATGGCTGGCAAATATGGGGTGGTAAGATATCGAGAAAAGCGTCTAGGTCGTCAACGATTACCTTTTGCACCAACACCCCTCCTCTAATCTAAATTCGCTCCCCCGGTGACGATATCCAAAAAATATTGGTGAAATCTCGGGTCATCGGTTAGCTCAGGGTGGAAAGCAGAAGCCAGTAGCCTTCCCTGTCTGGCAGCCACGCCGGTGCCGTTATCTAAACTAGCTAGTATTTCTACATTGCTGTTTGCCTGCTCAATTATCGGGGCTCGAATGAATACACCAGGGAAGGGTTTTTCCCCCAGCGCTGGTATGGAGAGCTCGGTTTCAAAGCTATCCTTTTGCCTGCCAAAGGCGTTTCGTCTCGCTGTTATGTCCATCAGCCCCAAAGGTCTTACATCGGAATCTGAAATCTCCTTGGCGAGAAGTATCATCCCGGCGCAGGTTCCAAATATGGGTAGACCGCTCTCGGCCAGATTTCTTATCTCGCTCAGCAGGTTATAATCCGCCATCAATTTGCTAATAGAGGTGCTTTCTCCTCCGGGGATAATCAGCCCGTCCAGGCCTCCGAGTTCTGAGGGCAGACGGACAGGCAGTGCTTCTACCTCTAATTGGTGCAGGGCGGCTATATGCTCGGCGAAGGCTCCTTGCGCAGCAAGGACACCTATTCTCATATTACCAACCTCTGGGTGCCAGTAGTTCCTCAGTAGGGATTTGCTTTATATCTAACCCGGGCATGGCTTCTCCCAGGTTTTTGGAGACCTCAGCGATTATTTCAGGGTCTTTATAGTGGGTGGTTGCCTTGACAATTGCCCTGGCTCTAACCTCTGGGTTGGTGGATTTAAATATGCCTGAGCCCACAAAGACTCCTTCGGAGCCTAACTGCATCATCAGGGCGGCATCGGCTGGGGTAGCCACTCCACCGGCAGCAAAATTGACCACCGGCAGCTTCCCTGTTTTATGTACCTCTTCTACCAGTTCAAAGGGGGCGCCCATTTCCTTAGCCACTGCCATCAATTCTTCCTGGGGGGTATTTACCAGTTTGTGGATGCCGCCCATTACCGCTCGCATATGCCTGACTGCTTCCACAATATTACCCGTGCCAGCTTCACCTTTGGTTCTAATCATAGCTGCTCCCTCACCGATGCGGCGCAGGGCTTCGTCGAGGCCACGGCAACCGCAGACAAAGGGAACCTTGAAGTCATGCTTCCAGATATGGTGTGCTTCATCAGCGGGGGTAAGCACTTCGGACTCATCAATATAGTCCACACCCATAGCTTCCAATGCCTGAGCCTCCACAAAGTGACCGATACGGCATTTAGCCATTACCGGTATGGTAACAGTCTTCATAATGGTTTCAATAACGGTGGGGTCAGCCATGCGAGCAACACCACCAGCGGCGCGAATATCCGCTGGGACCCTCTCCAGTGCCATCACGGCACAGGCGCCAGCCTCCTGGGCAATCTTCGCGTGCTCAGGGGTAACCACATCCATAATCACCCCGCCCTTAAGCATCTGAGCCAGCCCTGCTTTAACCTTCCATGTGCCACTTTGCGTGTTTTTCTGCTTCATCTACCCTGGTCTCCTTGCCTTTTCTAGATATATTTTACTCTTGTTCGGTTTGTTTATCAAGAAAAGGTCTCTTTGCCGGCACACCTGGGCGGCGGGGGTATAGTGAGGGGGTTGGTGATACCTTGTCAATTATTACTAACTGACGCTTATCGGTGAACTCTTCCAGGTTGACCCTTTTCACCTCTCGCAACCTCCCCCCTAATAGGCCGATGGCCTTACTTGCCTGGCTTATTTCCTGGTCAATAGCCCCCTTTTTCTGGGCGATAAAGCTGCCGCCAATAGTGCAGAAGGGCAGGGTTAATTCCACCAGGGTCGCTAGCGGGGCAACGCCCCGGGAGAGGACGATATCAAAGCTCTCCCGGTATGGTGCCTCATGGGCGACCTCTTCAGCCCGACCGACTACGATTTCAACATTATCCACCCCAAGTTTATGGTTAAGGTGATGTAAAAAGGCTGCCTTTTTAGCCACCGAATCAAGCAGCACCAGCTTTATATCGGGGAACACGATTTTAAGGGGAATTCCTGGAATACCGGCACCGGTGCCGACGTCAATAAGGCGTAGGTCAGCACCGGGTGTCAGTGTCTCCCAGGCCAAAGCTACAGTGAGGGAATCAAGGAAGTGCTTTATTTGCACCTCTTCATAGTCGGTTATGCGGGTAAGGTTTACCCTTTTGTTCCAATCCACAAGCTCTTGGTAGTAGGTATGGAACTGCTCCAGCTGCCTCTGATTGAGCTCCAGCCCTAATCTTTTCGCTCCAATATCGAG
>DAOWAU010000110.1 GCA_030634425.1 Dehalococcoidia bacterium | reverse complement strand
TCAGGTAGAAGCCCTTGATCTTTAAGGATGGGAGGCCGAAGATCAAACCCGCTATTCCCGCGGCCAGGGCACCACAGGGGAGGGCCGCCCAGAATGGCACGCCAAGCTTGGCGCACAAAACAGCCGAGGTATAACCACCGACCGCCATAAAACCCGCGTGACCTATGGAGATTTGGCCGCAGTATCCAGTGAGAATATTGAGCCCGTGGACGCTGATAACGGTAATACCCATCATGGTCAGTATGGTCAGCATCCTGTCACTAGAAAAGATGGGGCAGGCGAAAAGGTAGATGATAAAGGCAACCACTACCCCCCATTTCAGCCTGGAGTGGAAGATAGCCATATCCTGCGCGTAGTTTTCTTGAAAGGTTCCAGTGCGTAAACCCATTTATTAAATCCTTTTTATCCCGACCAGACCAAAGAGCCCGTACGGCCTGAAGACCAGCACGATGATCATAACAAGAAATGGGAATACCTGAGCCAGTCCCCCGCCAGGCAGGAGTGGGTCCAGGTACCCGGCAGCGACGTTTTCCAGCGTTCCCAGTATTATTCCGGCTACAATGGCCCCGCCGATAGAGTTCACTCCACCCAGCAGCACTACCGCAAATGCCTTGAGGCCGATATGAGCGAGATCCATATTCGCGCCAGATACTCCCCCCAGAAGAATGCCGCCGATCACACCAACGACACAGGCAATGACCCATGAGACAGCATAGACGGTTGTTGCCCTGATACCAAGGCTCTGCACTACCTGCAGATCTTCGGCAGTGGCCCTCATTGCCAGCCCGATCTTAGTATAGCGAAAGAGGAGCATGAGTATCGCCACACAAATAATAGACACGATAAGTCCAATCAAAGACTCCGAGGGTATGGATATCTCGCCTACCTTCAGGGTTATCGTCGGCAGTAATCCATGGTAAGCCTTATATTCGGCACCCCAGAGAAGGGTTGCCAGCCCTCCCAATATCGTGGCGAGGGCTATGGTCGCCATGATTACAGCGAGTACTGGCTCACCCAGCAGAGGGCGCAGGATAAGACGTTCTATTAACAGGCCCATTATGATCGCCGTGGCTATCGCCATTCCGACGGCGGCCCATATCGGTAGACCGAACGGCACCAAAAAGGTATAGCCCAGGTACCCACCAATCATTACAAATTCTCCCTGAGCAATGTTAAACACCTCAGAACATTTAAGAATGATCACAAAGCCGATTGCGATCAGGGCATAGACCATGCCTTGGGCAAAGCCCGTTACTACTAATTGTAGAAAGAAGGCCATCAGGTATCCCCTTCAACAGACTTGATGTTAATCGTGGTCTTTATTGTTCCCATCTGCCCGTCACGGTATCCGACCTGGGCTTCTATCGGAACCTCGTTCCTATCACTATAGATCGCATCGATAAGCTCGCTGTAACGCTCTTCTAAAAATGTCCTTCTCAGCTTCCTGGTTCTGGTTAACTCAGCTTCATCTGGGTCAAATTCCTTGTGCAGATTGACATATTTCTTTATCCTAGAGCTCGGGGGCAAAGCGCTGTTTATTCTGTCGATATCTTGCTTCACCAGCCCGTAAACCTCCGGCTTCTGGGAAAGGTCTGTGAAGGTAGTATAAGCCACCCTCCTTTGCCCGGCCCACCTGCTGACATTATCATAGTTAATGATTATGATTGCCGAGACGTAGTCTCTATCCGCGCCCGCCAGAACCCAGACGTCCCTGATATAGGGACTGAACCTCAGCCGGCTCTCAATAAATTGGGGGGCCAGTTTATCGCCGTTGGCCAGCTCGACAAGATCCTTTACCCTATCCACAAATACAATGTGTCCATCCTCCCTGATGAAACCGCTGTCTCCACTATAAAACCAACCGTCTTTCAGCACCTTGGCAGTCTTATCCGGGTCCTTGTAGTAACCAACAAAAATACCAGGCTGCCGATAAATAATCTCACCATTATCGGTTATTCTTACCTCTGTTCCCTTGTGAACGGGGCCTACAGTCTCTAAACTGATGTCATCATTCCTGGCGCCGGTTAGAGCTCCACCCTCGGTTGACCCATACAGGCTTTTGAGAGGAAGATTTAGGGCATGGTAGAACCTGAAGGCATCCGGGCTGAGCATAGCCCCGGTGGTATAGCAGATTCTGGCATTTGATAGACCAAGGCTGCCTTTGATGGATCTAAACAGGGCGATATCAGCCAGAGAATAGAGTATTTTCCGGAACAGGCCTGTCTCTTGCTTTCTATGCTTTATATCGGCCATCTTATAGCCGATCGGCATTAACAGACGGAAGGCAAACCTCTTGACGGCATCGGAGCCAAGAATCCGTGCATGCACCATAGCTGCCTGACTCTCCCACAGCCGAGCCCCGTAGATTACAATGCTTGGTCCTGTTTCCCTGGTATCCCGCTGTTGTGTTTCCGGCTCTTCAGCGAAGTTCAGGATACTGGCCGACAGCAGGTGGCAACCAATCCCAAACCATTGCTCAGTCATCCAGGCCGGCGGCAGGTAGGGGACAACATTATCATTCTCATACCATGGGTCGAGATGCAAGTGACAGTCAGCGCCGGCCCTCATCGTCCTATAGGTGTGGACGGCTCCCTTGGGTGTAGCCCCGGTGGTTCCCGAGGTGTAAACGAGGGCGCAGACATCATCAGCTTTGCCGGTTTCCACATTCTGCTCAAAGAGTCCGGGGTGTTCCCCTTCATATTTTTCCCCTTGTTGTAGAACCTGGCTGTATCCCATCAAAATAGGGTCATCATAGTGAGCCAGGCCCTTATAGCTCCAGTAAATAATCTTTTTGAGCAAGGGAAGCTCATCCTTGATTTGGAGAAACTTATCAGCCTGCTCCTGATCTTCAACGATAGCAAATCTCGCCTCGGAATTTTCGGCAATGTATTTTATCTCCGATGGAATTAAATCTGAATACAATCCCACTGAAGCTCCATGGTTAGCCTGGGCAGCCAGTTCAGCATAATACCACTGTGGGGCATTATCCCCAATAATAAGCACCTTATCTCCAGGTTCAAAGCCGAGGGATAGTAAACCAAGCGCCAGGTATTTGACATTGAGATAGTAGTCCTTCCAGGTGGAAGGAAGCCAGATACCATA
>DAOWAU010000151.1 GCA_030634425.1 Dehalococcoidia bacterium | reverse complement strand
TGGTGCTTTGCTTGAGGTCTTTGAGGGCACTTTGGTATCCCGGGTTATAGGAGAGCACCAGGTGGAAGCCCTCATGAGCTTTGAGGACCTCTCCTTTCTTCTCCACCGGTAGAATCCTTCGGTGATCGGCTAAGGGGTGGATGATAACGGTGGTATCCTTACGTGCCTCCACTATCTCGTCGAGGTAGCAGATAGCGCCCACCTTGACCGCCCGGCTCAGCGGACCGTCGATCCACTTGGTCGAATTCCCCTCCAGAAGGTATCTGCCCACCAGGTCGCTGGCGGTTAGGTCCTCGTGGCAGGCGACTGTTACCAGGGGAAGGGGCTGGTCGTCCGACGCCGTGTCAGTTTTGGAGCCTGGTTTTATGACGGTCAACGGGCGGCGAAGCCGATAGGCCATGTACTCGAGAAATCTGGTCTTGCCACAGCCAGTGGGCCCTTTCAGCAGTACCGGTATCTTCTGGTGGTAGGCAACCTCGTATACCTTAATCTCGTCCCCAGTCGGCACATAGAAGGGCTCTTCAGTAGGTATATATTCCTCTACTTGGTATTCTCGGTATCCCGTTTTTACGTCTTCAGCAGGCATCTTGAACCACCCTTTATTAATTTAAAACCGCTATCGGATTTAGTTCCCGCATCTATAGTTTATCCCAGGTTGAATTGACTGTCAATGTTACTAGCTTCGTTCAAATAGAACGATACCTTGCCTAGTAAAAATATATCCCCTGCTGGTTGTTGCCGTCAGCAAGGGACTACATTGGCATATTATATCTAGCCGGGTTAGATTGAGAAGATTAAGGGTTTTAGCGCCGAATAAGAACATCTCAAAAACAACATATTTTGGGGGGAATAATACCCTTTCAGGCTGTACCGGGTCTTTATTCCCCCCGTATTATCCTTGTTTTGACTAGAAAACTAGTCGGTTGCCTTAACTGTTATGAGGGTTAGCTTTTAGCTCCTCTTGACCCTCGTAGCTTGACTACAGCCATCCTTATTAGGGGTAGTGCGAACAGGAAAAAGGCAAAGCCCAAAATGCCTGCGGAGAGAGGTCGCTCGAAGAAAATGCCAATCGCGCCATCTCCCATAATCAAGCTCCGCCGCAGGTCTGCTTCAGCCATGCTGCCCAGCACCAGCGCCACCGCCAGCGGGGCAAGCGGATACTTCAGTTTCTTCATGCCATAGCCGAGTATGCCGAAGATAAAGACACACCAGACGTCAAACATGAAGTTCCGCATGGCGTAGGCACCGATCACCAGTGCGACCACGATTATCGGGGTAAGGATGCCCCATGGAATCCTCATGATGGATGCCAGGATAGGCGTCCCAGCCAGGCAGATGACAAGGCAAATCGCATTGGCTACGAACAGACTGGCAATTAGCCCCCAGACCAACTCCGTCTCCTGCAGGAACAGCCGAGGTCCGGGAATGAGGCCGTACATAAACAGACCGCACAAGAGGACGGCGGCGGTAGGGGAGCCAGGGATGCCCAGAGTGACCAGGGGAAGTATTGAGCCAGTCCCCGCCGCTTGAGCGGCTGACTGAGGGGCAATGACGCCTTCAACGATGCCTTCGCCGTAATCATCCGGGTGTTTGGAGTACTGCTTGGCGACGCCGTAACCGACGAAGGAGGCGGGGGTTGCCCCGGTGCCGGGTAGTGTCCCGATGAAGAAGCCGAGAATGGTTCCCATCATGGTGATGCCTAACCGGTGCCATATCGCTAGAATCCCATCCTTGAAGTCCTTCAATTTCATCTTCGCCGACATTGCCTTAAGCTGCAGCCCTATCCGTTCCTCGGTGTTGATGAGGATTTCCCCCAGACCGAAGAGACCGACAGTCACCGGCACGAAATGGAAGCCACTGAGGAAGGCGATGGAGCCGTAGGTTAGCCGTGGCTGACCGGTGACGATGTCCAGCCCGACAGTGGTCAGCATAAGCCCGATGGCGGTGCAGACCAGGGTCTTCCAAATTGAGCCTCTGCCCAGT